>JBGOXU010000171.1:0-3241 GCA_041479305.1 Dehalococcoidia bacterium | reverse complement strand
CAAGTCGGAAATTCTGGCGATGAAGGAAAAGCTGGAAGCGACGGGCAAGAAAGTCCCCGGCTGGATGATTATCCCCACCGCCTGCGATGAGCTGACCAAGTACGCCCTGCGCGATGAAGCCGCCACCATCAAGCAGGCCGACTGCATCCTGGCGATGACCTGCGGCGTCGGCGTGCAGACGATTGCCCTTCATCTGAAGGACACCAAGCAGATTTACCCGGCGCTGAACACGATGTTCCTCGGCACGGAGACCAAGCCGGGACAGTTTATGGACGTCTGTATGCAGTGCGGCGCCTGTGTGTTGGGCCGGACGGCATCGATTTGTCCACTGGTCCGGTGCGCCAAGCTCCTGTTCAACGGACCCTGCGGCGGCTCGGCCGGCGGCAAGTGTGAAATCTCGAAGGACGTGCCCTGCGCCTGGCAGATGATTTACGACCGCCTCAAGGAGATGGGCCGACTTGATATCCTGGAGGAGCTGGCGCCCATCAAGGACTGGGGCGTCAGTGTTTCCGGCGGGCCGCGCAGCACCGACCTGGAAGCGGAGTGCAAAGTCCCATAGGAGGCAAGCTATGAAAGCCGGCACCAATCTGGAGAAAGTCCTCACCAGCGGCAAGTTTGCAGTTACGGCTGAAGCCGGTCCGCCCAAGGGCACCAGCGCCGAAGTCGTCCGCAAGAAGGGTGAACTCCTGCGCAACTGCACCGATGCCGTCAACGTCACGGATAACCAGACGGCCATCGTCCGTATGTCCAGTTGGGCGGGCTGCCTGATTTTGAAGCAGATGGGCATCGAGCCGGTGATGCAGATGGTCGTCCGCGATAGAAATCGACTGGCGCTCCAGGCCGATGTGCTGGGGGCGGTGGCGATGGGCATCGGCAATATCCTGTGCCTTTCCGGCGACCACCAGAGGTTCGGCAACCACCCCACGGCCCGCGGCGTCTTCGATATCGATTCCATCCAGCTTATTCAGACGCTCAAGCGGATGCGCGATGAGAAGAAGTTCATCAACGGCGAGGACATCTCCGGCGAGGTGCCGCTGTATATCGGCGCGGCGGCAAACCCCTTTGCCGACCCCTTCGAGTACCGCGCCCCGAGGCTGGCTAAGAAAGTGAAGGCCGGCGTCGACTTCATCCAGACCCAGGCGGTATTTGATGTCGTGCGGTTCAAGAAGTGGATGGATATGGTCAACGAGCTTGGGCTGTCCCAGCAGGCACATATCTTGGCCGGCGTCATCCCGATGAAGTCGGTGGGTATGGCGCGCTATATGAGGACTTCCGTGCCCGGCATAATCGTCCCGGACGAAATTGTGAAGCGGATGGAGCAGGCGAAGAGCGCCAAAGAGGAAGGCGTTAAGCTGACCCTGGAGCTTGTCCAGCAAATCAAAGAGATTCCCGGCATCCACGGCATCCATATTATGGCGGTGGGGTGGGAGGACATCGTCGGCGAGGTTGTGGAGAAGTGCGGCCTGATGCCGCGACCGAAGGTGTAGACTGTCATTAACCCATCCCCCTGCCCCCCTTTATAAAGCGGAGTCTCCGCCTGAGCGTGGCGAAGCCGATTCTCAGACCTCTTCGCCCAGTTTTTTGCGACCCGAGACTACCAGAGAAAGGCGGGGGGTGAGGTTGCCGGACTCCACTCAAGTTTGAATTTGTTGTATTATTTAGGTTGCAGGGCGCCTATGAAAACCGCTGATTTTGACTACCATCTGCCCACGGATTTGATTGCCCAGACTCCCGTTGAGCCCAGGGACCATTCCAGGCTGATGGTCGTCAACCGGGCGGACGGGGCGATTCAGCACCGCAAGTTCTTTGAAATCGTGGATTACCTGCGGGCGGGCGACGTCCTCGTCTTCAATGACAGCCGCGTCATTCCGGCCCGACTTATTGGCAAGCGGGCGGACACCGGCGGCAAGACGGAAATCCTGCTCCTGCGCCGCCTCGATACTAATCTCTGGGACGCCCTGGTCAAGCGCAGCAAGCGGCTGAAAGCGGGCAGCCGGATTGAGATTGCCGGTGATGCCTCGATAGTCGTGGCAGAAGTGGTGGCGAACGGGGAGGGTGGCGTCAAGACCTTGAAGTTCTCCGACGAGAGCCAGCTATTCGAGATGGGGGAAATCCCCCTGCCGCCCTATATCCACACCCCGCTGGCCGATGCGGAACGTTACCAGACGGTCTACGCGCGGGTGGCGGGGAGCGTGGCGGCGCCCACCGCCGGCCTGCATTTCACCCAGGGGCTTCTGGAGAGAATCGAAAGCCGGGGAGTGAAGTGCCTTTTTGTCAGCCTGCACATCGGGCTGGACACCTTCAGCCCGGTCCGGGAGGATGACCCGCGGGAGCACCGCATCCACCGGGAGTACGGCGTGGTCAGCCAGTCGATTGCCGATGAGCTATCTCAAGCCAAACGGGAGGGGCGGCGGGTCATCGCGGTGGGCACGACGACGGTGCGTATTCTGGAGCAGATGGCGCAGAGTGGCGACCCGAATCGGTTGAAGGAGTTCGGGGGCTGGGTCGACCTGTTTATCCTGCCCGGGCACCAGTTCCGCATGGTGGATGCCCTCATCACCAATTTCCACCTGCCCCGCTCCACCCTCCTGATGCTGGTGACCGCCTTCGCCGGCAAAGAGTTGATTACCAGAGCTTACGATGAAGCCATCGCTCAGGAATACCGGTTCTACAGCTTCGGTGATGCGATGCTTATTTTGTAACGTGAAAGTCTGTCCCCCAGAATTGGCAATTTCGAGGTTATACGCACGGTCTTGTGGTCTTCTGACGGATAAACCATCAGGACGTTTTCCAAAACGTCGGGGGGCGGTTGGCGGGACTTGCGCTTTTTGTCGAGCCAACCCGGCACTATCTTTCGCTGATGATGGAAAAAAAGCGTTGTGCGGTCATCATTTTCCGTGAAACGATGCGTCAAGTGGTAATCGATCAGCCCGCCGTCGAGATAAATGCCCGTCGGGGCGCCGTATATATCCCTGACACCCGCCACGACCAGCGGGATCGCCCCTGAGGCAACGACCGCCTGTTTGAAATTGACTTCACTGAGGGCAATGAAGCGCCCGGCAAAGGCGCGATTCCGCAGGCAGAAATAAGGCGGCTTCGGCCCGTTATAGAATACGACCCTCTCAACGAAGCGTTGCAGATAGGCTCTGTCGATCGCGTTAAAAAGGAAACAGATCCCGAGACCGATCTGCCGGATCAACTTAAATTCGGAAGTCAGCAGGTTCTTGGCCCTGGCGGTAAT
>JBGOXU010000170.1:0-3247 GCA_041479305.1 Dehalococcoidia bacterium | reverse complement strand
GTCGGACTTCTTATTGCCAATCCTCTTGTTGGTCAGCGGGACTGGCCCCGCGGGTCCGATGAGGGGTGGGAAGGGGCCAATGCCGATGGACTCGAAATGGCGGATTGCCTTGTTCATGTCCTTGACCACGACCGAAATGTGGTGGAACTCCCAGCTCTCGTGCATATCATATCCTCCTATCTGCTCGATGGACAGCCTATGGGCATAATATACAACGGTTTGTATTGCTTGTCTAGCTTTAAGCTTTGCCTCCCTTCGGGTATAATACACTTAGAACAAAGAGGAGTCCCTACATGGCTGACGAAATCAAGAGCGCCCGGGAAATCGCCCGGGAGAAGATTGAGAAGCTCGGCGAGCTGACAGAAGAGGAGCGTCTTCGCTGGAAGTTTGTCCCCGAAGGCGAAAAGCTCGCCGCCCGATACCTGAAAGACAACATTAACCTGGTCACTGAGCTTGCCCAGTTCGAGGAGAAAGCCCGGCCGTGCGTCATCGCCGGGGCGCAGGACATTCTGTTGCGCAATATCAGCCTGCCACGGAGTGACATCGCCAAGCGCAACAACAAGCGGGCGATGGACGGGCTGAGAGCCTTGAAGGGCGATAAAGTCCGCGTCGAGAACGCGTACAGCAAGATGAGGCGCATCTTCGACCATTATGCCGGCCAGGGCGAGCTCCAGCGCAAGCAGGCATACGAAGGCCTGAAGATGGACTTCGAAGTCAAGGTCCAGCAGGCGCTGAAACAGCAAATGGGGACGGCGGTCGGTTTCAAGGTTGATGTGGAAAAACAGCCGCAATTCCGCGAAGAGTGGCGCAAGCTGGCGGCGAAACTCGACCAGCAATACGAGAGGGTGCTGGCCGAACTGAAGCAAGAGCTAACGGCGATACCTTAGGAGAACTATGGCAACGAGCGATGAGAGAATTGAAGACGCGGTCCGGCGCACCGAAATCCTGAGATTGCCCAAGCAGAGTCTCTCTACCTTCGGCACGACCAATATTTACTACTATCTTCTCACCGAACCAGCCTACGCTGAAATCACAAAGGAGACCAACGAGACTGTCATCCGCGAAGGCAGGGTCGTCGCCGAGAAGCCGAGGATTGTCACGCCTTATTATCTGTCTCGACTGGAAGGGTTCAGCTGGGAGGCCCGGCGGTACTTCGAGGCGCTGATTCACCAGCACGGCGCCAGCGCTCCCGGAGTTTTCTATAGCTACCGGAACGAGCCGAAAGAGCTATCCATCGTCTCCCAGCAGTGGCAGGCGGTCGTCGATAGACTCAACGCGGACATCGATAAGCGCGGCGACCCGCTGACCTCCATTATCAAGGGGGAAGACCAGCTGTGGGATGTCTCCCTGCTCAAGTTCATCTACGAAGTGGTATACAGGTCACTCCGGGACAACCTATCGCAGATGGGGGCGCGGGGCTTGCTCAACGTGGACTCGAGCGGCGTGCCGGCCGACGCCAGGATGCGCATCGAGGAGCTTTTCGCCGGAGCGCTGCGCGGTGAGGCCGACCCGCACGACCTCAAAAAAGAGCTGGACCGATGGAACCTGTTCAGCGAGTACGAAGACAGGTTCTTCGCAATTTTCAAGCAAAAACGTTATCATTAGAGAGAGTTCCGTTCGATTTTAGTTGAATCTGACACAAATGTCATTGCGAGGGGTCGTGAGACCCCGCGGCAATCCGTCTCAGGCGGATTGCTTCGCTTCGCCTGCCCTGAGCGCCCCGAGACTCTTCGCTTCGCTCAGAGTGACAGGAGCGAAGGGCTCGCAATGACAGTGCGAAATCAACCAAATGCAAACAGAACCCATTGAAGTAGGAGCTTGACATAATGAGGATAACGCAACTTGAGGCCCGTGACCTCTCCGAAGCCTGGTTCCTGTGCCTCGGCAAGGTGCTGACCGAGGGGCGCGATTACAAGATTGACCGGGGAAGCTATGCGGGCGAGCGACGTCGACAGCTTGACCTCATCGCGGTCCAGATAAAGCACCCTGGCACCCGCCCCCTTGTCCCCGACGTGCCGCAGGGCGTGCCGCCGCCGAGCACGATGGACTACGTGGAGAGCTACCTGCCTTACCTGATGACGGCGCACCGCAAAGAGGGTGAGCAGTATACGTATGGCCAGTTCCTCGAAACGCAGATTGCCGAAGTCATCAGGATGTACAAGGAAGAAGGCTATAACACTAACCAGGCTTTCATGCAGGTGGGGGATGCCCATTCCATCTACCTGAGCGACCCTCCCTGCCTGCGGGCAATCGATACCCGCATCCTTGACAACAAGCTCAACTTCATCGTCTATTTCCGCTCGTGGGACCTGTGGGCGGGCTTCCCCTCGAACCTGGCGTCAATCCAACTGCTCAAAGAGTATATGGCAAGTGAAATTGGGGTGGAGGATGGGGAAATCATCGCGATGAGCAAGGGCATGCACCTTTACGAATATTCCTGGGAGCTAGCCAAAGCGGTGACGCGGATGGCGTAGGCACGTTGCTCAAATCCCTGGTGCCTCTTAGTTCGTGAATGGATAAAATTGACGCTGTTTGCTGAATTAGTTGTGCGGTCGGAGAAGATGGTCATACTGACGGGGGCGGGAATGAGCACCGAATCCGGCATATCCGATTTCCGCCGGTAGTGGCACAGGTGAGGGCAAAGCTGAGTTGAGAAAAGGGCTATTCATTGTGTTAAGTCTAGTCGTACTGCTCGGCACCGTCGGCACAGGGTGTATCTCCACGCGTGACCTCAATCGGAGCCTAGGAGCGATTGTGAAGCCGTACGCTTTCAGCAGTCTGCGCTGGGAAATCAAGACGCTGCTCGCTAGTACCCGTACGGAGGTGAAGGCGGCGAGCGATGAGGTCAAAACGGTTACCGACCATTTTGCCGTCGTCGAGCGGACGAGAGAACTGAAGCGGGAAGTGGCGGCAATCACTAACGGCAACCAACCCGGAGACGCCGGCGCGCTCAAAGATGAGATAAGCCGATTGCAGGTTCAAACCTCTATGTCTGAGAATGGCGTCGCTCAAATTCTGCAAAAGCAATTGGGTAGCGCCATATCGGGGCTTGGCATCCACAATCCCTTCGAGCGTCTCACCAGACTCAAGTTCGGCTTTCCGCCCCTCGATTTCAGGCTGGAGGGGCCGCCCCACCTCCTCGTCATCTCATCCCGCGACCGCATCGAGAGCCTCCGGGAGATCACCCTGCGCCAGAACCTGACTATCGACGAAATGGCGGGTATCGAGGCTGAAGCCGATAAGCTGG
>JBGOXU010000169.1:0-3259 GCA_041479305.1 Dehalococcoidia bacterium | reverse complement strand
ATGAAGCGGGCGATGTCTTCCTTCTCCTCGAGATTCATCCCGGCCATCGGCTCGTCGAGGAGGAGGACTCTGGGCTCCAAAGCGAGCGCCCGGCCCAGCTCCACCCGCTTGCGCATGCCATAGGGCAAAAAGCCGACCACCTTCTTGCGCACCGGCTCGATTTCCAGGAAGTCGATGATTTCCTCAACGACGCGGCGGTGCTGGATTTCTTCCTTGTGCGCCCAGAGGAAGTAGAGGGCGCTGCTCAGAAAGTTCTGCTTCATCAGGACGTGCCGCGCCGCCATCAGGTTTTCCAGTGTGGTCAGGCCGGTGAAAAGCTCGATGTTCTGGAAAGTGCGCGCTAAACCCAGTCGCGCCGCTCTGTCGGGTCGAATTCGGGTAATCTTCCTGTCCTCGAAGTACACGTTGCCCTTCTGTGGCTTGTAGAAGCCGTTGATGCAGTTCAGCAGACAGGTCTTGCCGGCGCCGTTCGGCCCGATAATGGCGAGGATTTCGTTCTCTCGGATGTCTACGCTGACGTCGATGAGGGCCTTCACGCCGCCAAAAGACAGCGAGACGTTGTCAATCCTTAGCTTGACCTTCCTGGCTGCCTCGCTCATTTCTGGGCTGGCTCCTCAGCGAAGATTCGGTCGCGGTATTCCGTGATGCGGGAACACTCGCCGCCCTTGCAGACAATCTGACGCTTCAGCACTTTACACTTAGTTTTGATGGCCCGGGCGGTGTCTTTGTCCGGTCGACTATACTTCTCACAACTGGCGCACTTCGCCGACCCATCCTTATAGACGAGCAAAGTGACCTCGTCATCAACGTCTTCACAATAAATCGTCGCCGCCGTGATTTTCCAGTCGACCATTGGCCATCCCTACTTCTTGCGCGCCGCCAGCGCCGCCGCCAGCTCCACCGCCTGGCGCATATTTTTGTAGTCCGCCAGGCCCTTTCCCGCCTTTCCGTAGGCAGTGCCGTGGCTGGGCGTGGTGATGACGATGGGGGAGTTCACGTAGAAAATAACAATCTCCCCGAAGCCGAAGGCTTTGAGCGCAATCTGCGACTGGTCGTGGTAGAGATTGACCACGCCATCGAACTGCCCCTTGAAGGCGCGCACATAGACCGTGTCCGAGGGAATGGGACCGATGGCGTTGATGCCCTTCTTCCGGGCGGCTTCAATCGCCGGGGTTATCTCTTCCGCCTCTTCGTTGCCCATCAGCCCGTGCTCGCTGGCGTGGGGATTGAGCGCGGCGACGGCAATGCGCGGCGATTCCAGACCATAGGCGCGCAGGGCGTTGTGTATCGTCTCGATGTTGCTGAAAACGCTCTGCTTGGTAATCATATCGGGCACTTTTCTCAGGGCGTAATGCTCCACCACGGTGATGCGGAAAACATTACCAATCTTGGCCAGTGCCCGCACGTTCGGGGCTTTCAGAAATTCTTTCAAGAGGTACTGCTCATCGCCATACTTCTTGCCCTGGTAGTTCAGCGACTCTTTGCACAGCGGCGCGTAGACCACGCCGTCCACTTTCTTGGACAGCGCCAGCTCGGATGCTTTGATGAGAGCTTCCAGCGCCAGGCGTCCGCCTTTATCGTGCGGCTTCCTGAGGAAGAGAATGTCCTTGCCGCCATCCGCCATGTCGAATATCGCCGCTTCGACTTTGCTCGCCGCGGCCTCGTTAACGTCCTTGAAAACGGGCAGATTGAACTTCACACCGAGGGCGGCATAGGCCGCCTTCATCACTTCGGCGTCAGCCACCACCAGTATACGGCAGTCCTCACGAGGACCTTCCGCCAGGACTCGGACCAAGATTTCCGGACCCACGCCGGTGATATCGCCCGGTGTAACCGCAAGAAGAGGTTTTTTCGTGCTCATGCTTACTTTGATTTCGGCTCCTTCACTAATTTGGCTTCCAGAAGAATTTCGGCGGCCCACTTTGCCGCCTTGCCGACGACGTCCGGGCAGTAGATATCGTGGGCGCCGGCATCGAGGAATTTCTTATATTCGTCCGGGTCTATCAAATAGTAGGAACGACCCATTGTCTTGGTCTGAATGTTCTGGCAGACCACCGAGCCGTACTCTTCAATAAATTTATCGTGCAACCTCTTGGCTAGGTCGTGAGTCTGGAGGCGCACCTTGGCTTCATCTTTGAAGTCATTCCTTTCTCTGCCCACGATTGAGCCAAAGAACAGAATGGCGCCGGTGTACGCCCCGCAACTGCCGTCGATTGCCCTGGCGCCGCCACCGGCCAACGCCGTAGCCGCTTTGAAAATAATGTCGTTTCTTAAGTCAAACGCGTCCTGCAACGCAGCGACCACGCACTGGCTTCAACCGCCGTAAGTCTTTTCGTACTCGCTGCCCAGTTCATAAGCCTGGTCCGGGGAGTTTTTTGTCATCTTAACCTCCTAGTATTACCAAGCCCATTGTAGCAATTCGCCCTATCTGACTTCAAATTGCCTACGAACGAGTTCGTTTGGCAACTCCAGAATGAGAGTCTACTTGTGTCATTGCGATTCATATTGTCATTGCGAGCCCTTCGCTCCTGTCACTCTGAGCGAAGCGAAGAGTCTCGGGGCGCTCAGGGCAGGCGAAGCGAAGCAATCCGCCTGAGACGGATTGCCACGGGGTCTCACGACCCCTCGCAATGACATTTGTGTCAGATTCAACTAAAATCGAACGGAACACCAACGAAGGGGCTTTGCAGTCGGCGGGTTTTAGTGCTAAAATCAACGTGGTAATCCTTCAAATGCCGAAGTGGCGAAATGGCAGACGCGCTACGTTCAGGGCGTAGTGTCCGAAAGGGCTTGGGAGTTCAAATCTCCCCTTCGGCACCATTTCTTGAGCCTGTAGCTCAATTGGATAGAGCGCAGCCCTGCGAAGGCTGAGGCCGCGGGTTCGACTCCCGCCAGGCTCGCCACCCCTCCCGGGCGGTTAGCTCAGCGGTTAGAGCACCTGCCTTACACGCAGGGGGTCAAAGGTTCAAATCCTTTACCGCCCACCATCGGGACGGTGCGCGCTCAGACTCGGCGCCGACGGGCGCGGGCAAAAACGCCGCCGCGGACATTGACAAGTTCTTGAGGAGCTAAGTTTCATCCAGGAGAGGGCGAAAGCCCCCCCCCTTTTTATAGCGTGAGCTGACTATTGTACGGTAAGGAGGTTTTTATGCGGATTGATGATGTAGCCAAATACTTGACCAACGGACGAATTGTTGACCTATCCCTTAAGGTGATGCCCGGACGGGCTGATAGTCCCTTCGGCGCACCCGCCCGGCGT
>JBGOXU010000168.1:0-3321 GCA_041479305.1 Dehalococcoidia bacterium | reverse complement strand
CCGGTGGCCGGCATGGAAGCCGACGTTGAAGCGATGAAGCTTGCCTGCCGGCTGGCGCGCAAAGATAAGGGCAAAATCTGGGCCGTCTATGTCATCACCATCAAGCGCGCCCTGCCACTGGAAGCTGAGATTGAGTCTGAGATGCGCACCGCCGAGGAAATCCTCGACCATATTGAGCGGGTGGCGGAAGAAGAGGACTACAAGGTGGACACTGACGTCCTGCAAGCCCGCGAGGCGGGACCGGCAATTATTGATGAAGCGGCCGAGCGGAAGGTAGACCTGATTATCATCGGCTTCAAGCAGAAGAGGCGCTTCGGGCAGTTCAGCCTGGGCAACGTGGCGCCGTACGTCTTGAAAAACGCGCCCTGCCCCGTCCTACTATTGCAGGTGAAATAACGGAGTCGCACATGAAAGCAGTCATTATGGGTTGCGGCCGGGTCGGCGCTCAACTGACCGATATGCTCGATGCGGAGGGGCACGAGGTGACCGTTCTGGACATCGACGCACTGAGCTTCAAACGGCTGTCATCGACCTTCGGCGGCACGGCGCTCATCGGCAATGGCATCGACCAGGAGGCGCTGAAGCGCGCCGGCATCGAGCGGGCCGATGTCTTTGTCGCCGTAACCCAGGGCGACAACCGCAACATCATGGCGGCGCAAATCGCCAAGCACATCTTCAACGTGCCACGGGTCATCTGCCGCATTTACGACCCCTTGCGCCAGGAAATTTATGAGATGCTGGGTATCGAGGCGCTCAGCCCGACGACGGTCTTTGCCCAACTGCTGAAAGATAAGATTGGGGGCAAAGGGTAATGTACATCATCATCATCGGCGGCGGCAGGGTCGGCTACTACCTGGCCAAAGCCCTGCTCAGCGAGGGACACGAGGTGCTGATTGTGGAGAAGAACGCCCGCTTCTGCGAGCTGATAACCGAGGAGATGGGTAGCGTCTGTTACAACGGCGATGGCTGCGAGGCGGCGGTCCTGGCGGACATCGGCACCAACCGGGCGGATATGTTCGTCGCCGTCACCGGCGAGGATGAAGACAACCTGGTGGCCTGCCAGGTAGCCAAGTTCAAGTTCAAAGTCCCCTGCACGGTCGCCCGCGTCCGCAATCCGCAGAATGAAGCCCTTTTCCGCAAGCTGGGAATCGATGTTCCGGTGAGCGCCACCACCATCATTCTGGAAGCCATCGCCAAGGAAGTGCCCACCCACCCGCTGACCCACCTGATGACGGTGACCGATAGAGGCCTTGAGGTTGTCGATGTGAAGATTCCCCCCGCCGCCCCGACTATCGGCAAGGAGATAAGGTCGCTTTACCTGCCTCACGAGACCAAGCTGGTGCTGATTATCCCCAAGGAAGACAAGCCGGTTCTGCCCACGGGCGATACCGTTCTCCACGCCGGCGACCAGATAATCGCCCTCATCCCCAGGAAGCAGGAGGACGAGCTGAGGGCCACCCTGACCGGGGTTTAGGGGATGAGCGGCAAGTTCTGGAACTGGCTCATCCTCTTCCTCGTTATCGTCATCGTGGTTAGCGGCCTGGTCATCTGGTCGAAGTACGCGCCCGGCCAGCCGGTTGAAATCGAATTGTCTCCCCGCCCGCAAACAGAGGGAGATGTCTACATCAGCGGCGCCATCATTCGTCCCGGCATTTACCCGCTGAGAGAGGACGATACTCTTCAGGATATCCTGCAAGCCGCCGGTGGAGTCTCCAAAGATGCCAACCCGAATAGAATTGACATTCATGTTCCCGTCGCCGGCGAGCAAAACCAGCCCCAGAAAGTCAACATCAACCGGGCGGACGCCTGGCTGCTGGAGGCGCTCCCCGAGATTGGTAAAACAAGAGCGCAGACTATCGTCGACTACAGGGAGAAGAACGGCCCCTTCAAGAGCATCGATGACCTGACCAGGGTGGCCGGCATTGACGAAGACTCGCTTAAGAAGATTAGACACCTGATTACGGTTACGGACTGACGGTTGGGGAAATGTCGCCACTGATTTATCTGAGCTGTGCCTGGGCTGCCGGCGTACTTGCGGGCACGGTTCTTCTTAGCAAGATTGACGATTTGCCTTACCTCCTTGCCCTCGCCGGACTGACTCCCCTGCCCTTCCTTCTTCTTAGACGCTATCGCCGGATAGTCATTCTCGCCAGTCTTTGTCTCGCTGCTTTCTTTGCCGCCGCTTCATACTCGTTCTCCAGCCAGTCGGTCACGGAAAATGACCTGAGCTCCTTCAACGGCACAGTCCAAGAAATCAAAGGGACAATCTACCGCGACCCCGAGGTTACGGACAAGAGCACCCAACTTTATTTCTCAGCAACCGGCATCAGCGCGGGTGGCCCCTCGCGGCCAGTCGACGGCAAGACGCTGCTCTTTGTCCCGCGCAATGCCGACTACCAATACGGTGATGTGCTCAAGGTGACCGGCGAACTGGAAACCCCACCCCAGCTTGACGACTTTGATTACGCGGGTTACCTGGCGCACCAAGGCATTGGCAGTATTATGTACTACCCGCACATTGAAACACAGGAGGGAACCACTGCCTTCAAACCTCTGGCCTGGGTCTACGATTTCCGGGATTCGCTCGCCGGAGTGCTGGCCAGAACCCTGCCCGAGCCGCAGGCATCGCTGGCGCAGGGACTTGTTCTGGGCATCCGGACGAACATCCCGCCAGACGTCAAGAATGACTTCACCCGCAGCGGCACCGCCCACCTCCTGGCAATCTCGGGAGTCAACCTGAGCATCATCGCCGGCATTATGTTAAGCATCGGCATCTGGCTGTTCGGCCGGCGGCGTTACTTCTACGTCTGGCTGGCGCTGGCGGTGGTCTGGCTCTATGCCCTGCTCACCGGCATGCACCCGCCCGTGGTCCGCGGGGCAATCATGGCCAGCCTGTTTTTAGGCGCCGAGCTTTTCGGTCGGCAGAAGAGCGCCTTTGTCCCCCTCACCCTGGCCGCGGCGGTGATGGCCGGCATCAGCCCCTACATCCTCGGCGACGCCTCATTTCAACTGAGCTTTGTCGCCATGGCCGGACTGGTCTTCCTCTACCCCACCCTCCGCAACCTCGGTCGAAAGCTGGTCGCCCGGGCTCTTGGCAAGGAAGAGGCGACGGTCTCTCTCGTCAGCCTCGCCAGCGATAGCTTTGCCGCCACCCTGGCGGCGACCATCTTCGTCTGGCCACTCATTGCCTACTACTTCGGCATCGTCTCTCTCGTTAGCCCTATCGCTACCCTGCTCGCCCTGCCGGCACTGCCTGCCACCATTATCCTGGGGACTCTGTCCGGAGCGGCCGGGATTTTCTTCCTACCCGTCGCTCAGGTT
>JBGOXU010000167.1:0-3330 GCA_041479305.1 Dehalococcoidia bacterium | reverse complement strand
CGCCCTTCGCCTTCTGCCACTTGCCGGAAAGGACGACTTCGTGCATGCAGGGACGGTCGTAGGGCAGGTGATAGTCTGGCTTCAGCTTTTCCTTGAGGTAGTTGGCGCTGAGGACGGCATCCTCGCTAACCTCTCTGAGACCTTCCGCGCCGAGGGAACGAATATACGCGTAGGCTTTAATAATCGCGCCGACGTTGCCGTAGCCGACTCCTAGATTACCGATGGAGCAGGGTGGGGTGGCGAAGACGTACTTCTTCGCTTTCCTGGTGACGCACGGTGTGGGCAGGAAGTCGGTCAGCACCGACTTCACGCCAACGGGGCCCGACCCCGGTCCGCCGCCCCCATGCGGCGTGCTGAAGGTCTTGTGCAGGTTGAGCTGGACGCAATCGAAACCGAGGTCGCCGAACTTCACTTTGCCCAGCAGTGAGTTGAGATTGGCGCCGTCGCCGCAGAGCAGGGCGCCCCGCGCGTGGACAAGCCGGTCAATCGCCTCAATCTGGGGGTCGAAGAGGCCCAGGGTAGTGGGCATGGTCAGGGTCAGCGCCGCCACTTTGTCGTCCATCATCGCGTCGAGGGCTTCGAAATCCACGTTGCCATTCTGGTCCGAGGGGACGGTGGCGACTTCATAGCCGCACATCGCCGCCGTGGCGGGGTTAGAGCCGTGGGCGGTATCGGGGACGAGTATTCGGGTGCGGTTCTCCCTGCGGGACTGGTGGTAGGCTTTTATCATTAAGACATTAGCCAGTTCACCCTGCGCGCCGGCCATCGGCACCAGGCTGGCGGCATTCATCCCCGTGATTTCGGCCAGGTACTCCTGGAGCTCATTCATAAGCTGGAGAATACCCTGAACTGACTCGACCGGCTGGTATGGGTGTATAGAAGTGAAACCGGCAAGTCGCGCGATATCCTCGTGCCACTTGGGGCTGTATTTCATCGTGCAGCTACCCAGGGGGTAGAAACCGAGGTCGACGCCGAAGTTGAGCTGGCTCAGGTTGAGGAAATAGCGAACGAGCTCCACTTCGCTGACCTCCGGCAGGTTGAGGTTATTGCGCAAAAGTTCTTTAGGCAGTTCGGCGCAAGGCACATCTAAAGCGGGTACAGTGCAGCCCGTTTTGCCCGGCTGGCTGATATCCGGCAACAAATAATGACGCCTCATCTAAAACTCTCCTAAGACGCCGACCAGGCGGTCGATTTCTTCCTTCGTGTTCATTTCCGTGACGCAGAGGAGCATACCGTTTTCGATGGTGTCGCTGATATCCAGCCCGCCGATTATCTTCTGCCGGTACAGCGCCTTGTTGATTGCGGCGGGCGGCGCCGGGCAGAGTACGGAGAACTCCTTGAAGAATGGTTTGTCGGAGGCGAGTAAATAGCCCTTCAGTCTGGAGATGGCTTTCGCCGCATAATGGGCTTTGTGGTAGCATAGCTCGGCGACCTGCCTCAGACCGCGCCTGCCCATCGCGGCGAGGTAGACCGTTGCCGCCAGCGCCACGAGGGCTTCATTGGTGGTGATATTGGAGGTCGCCCGCTCGCGGCGGATATGCTGTTCGCGCGTTGAAAGTGTCAAAACGTAGCCGGGGTTGCCTTCCGCGTCCACCGTCTTGCCGACGATTCTGCCCGGCATCTGGCGGATATAGTCCTTGCGGCAGGCGAAAATGCCCAACCCCGGTCCCCCGAAGCTGACCGGGTTGCCCAGCGCCTGCCCCTCCGCCACCACGATATCCGCACCATACTCACCCGGCGGTCGGAACAGGCCGAGGGAAACGGGGTCGGCGATTGCCACAAGCAGGGCGCCGGCATCGTGGGCTTTGCGGGAGAGGGCGCTCAAATCTTCGAAATAGCCAAAAAAGTTCGGCTGTTGCACGATAAGGCAGGCGCAGTCGGCGGGGAGAGGCTGGTCGGGGGCTATTTTGACCAGGGGAAAACCGCGGCCACCCAGGTAGGTCTGCACCACTTTTACGTATTTCGGGCTGACGCTGGGAAGCACGGCCACCTTGTCTTTCTGGGTGATGCGACAGGCCATCAGCGCCGCCTCGGCCGTCGCTGTGCTGCCATCGTACAGTCCGGCGTTGCTGACCTCCATCCCGGTTAGCTGGCAAACCATCGACTGGTATTCATAGATTGCCTGGAGGGTGCCCTGGCTGGCTTCCGCCTGGTAGGGAGTGTAGGCGGTGTAGAACTCGCTGCGGCCGACGATGTGCCCCACCACGCCGGGGATAAAGTGGTGGTAAAACCCCGCCCCCAGGAAGCAGGCGTATTTGTCCGCGCTGGCGTTCCGGTCGGCGCGTTGCTGTAGCTCCCTTTTCAACTCCAGTTCGGAGAGCGGAGAAGGCAGGCGGAAGGGGACATTAAGGTACTGGCGCGGGACGTCCTGGAAAAGCTCATCGACAGTGCCCACCCCGATTGCTTTAAGCATTGCCTGGCGGTCGGCGTCAGTGTTCGGCAGGTAGGGAGTTTGCATTATTTCTCTCCCTGGCCCAACAGCCGGTCATAGTCATCGCTGGTCATCAGGGCGTCAAGCTCGGCGGGTTTGGTGAGCCTGATTTTGACGAGCCAGCCCTCGCCGTAGGGGTCTTTATTCACCAGCGAGGGGTCATTGATGACGTTCTGGTTGATTTCAATCACCTTGCCGCTGGCGGGGGCAAAGAGGTCGGAGACGGCTTTGACCGACTCGATTTCGCCCATCTTGCGGGACTGCTCGATTTGCTTGCCCGGGGCCGGCAGGTCGAGGTAGACCACATCGCCAAGCTGGGATTGGGCGTAGTCGGTGATGCCGATGCGGGCGTTACCGCCGGGCTCAGGGCAGAGCCATTCGTGGTCTTTGGTGTATTTGTATTCCGTCGGGTTCATACCATCTCCTCTGCCCAAATAAAAAGGGGCAACCCCGATTCTATCGGGATTACCCCTGTCCGCTTACCTGAGAGATTGTCCTCCCTCTCCGGGAAGGACTTACCCCTTCGGTGCCTCTCTTAAGGACTCTCCAGAGGTATGGCTGCGGCAGTCTTTTTGCCTGAGAGTTTCGCCCCGACTTAGTCGGGACTTTCCCCTTCGGCTCTCGATACTGAGTATCTCCCGCCGTAGCTTGTTGAGTCTAACACGGGTGAGTGAGGCTGTCAATAGTCGTAAATGGCAAACTACACTCTAGTTGCCGGTCCCCACTGTCATTGCGAGACCCGATGAAATCGGGTCGTGGCAATCTCAAGGATTGTTCATTATTTGTCGAGATTACCATCCTTCCAGGGAAGGACAATGACAGTAGAAGCAAGAAGCGGGGTTCACCCAGAAGGGTTCAGTTCTGGTGACAGTTCTGGTGACATCACTGGAACCATCACT
>JBGOXU010000166.1:0-3332 GCA_041479305.1 Dehalococcoidia bacterium | reverse complement strand
GCTAGGCGCTGGCTTTGGCTTTTTCCTTCTCAGCCTGCCTTTCGGCGAGTATCTTCTGCGTGATGTGGGCCGGCACCTCTTCGTAGTGGCTAAACTTCATCGTGTAAGTCCCTCTGCCCTGCGTCATCGACCGCAGGTCAATGGCATAGCGCTGGACTTCCGCCAGAGGCGCCTGAGCCTCAATCGTGTTGTAGTCGCCTTCAGGGTTCATTCCGGACACCCGTGCCCGCTTGGGGTTCAGGTCGCTGATAATATCGCCGGTGAGGTCATTGGGGACCTTAATGGTGATATTAACAATAGGCTCGAGCAGGACGGGACGGCCCTCGGTCAAGCCCTTCTTTAGAGCGCCGGCGCCGGCAATCTTGAAGCAGATATCGGAGGAGTCTACCGGGTGGAAACTGCCGTCCCGGAGAGTAGCTCTGACGTCCGTGACCGGGAACCCGGCCAGAACGCCCTCGTGAAACCCTTCTTTGACGCCCTTCTCTACGGCCGGAATGTAGTTCCGCGGGACGGAGCCGCCGACGACTTTATCGGCGAACTCGGTGCCAGTGCCGCGCGGCAGCGGTTCAATGTCCATCACGACGTGACCGTACTGGCCATGGCCGCCGCTCTGTTTCTTGTGCTTGTACTCAGCGTTAGCCTTGACGGTGACGGTCTCCTTGTAAGGCACCTTGGGTGCGGTCAGCTCAACGCCGACGCCGAACTTGCGCATCATCTTATCGGCGGCGACGCCCAACTGGGTGTCGCCCTGGCCGTAGAGAACCGTCTCGGCCGTATCCGCCTCACGCTGGACACGGAGGGTGGGGTCTTCTTCCACGGTGCGGCTCAACGCCGCACCCAGTTTGTCCAGGTCGGTCTTGGTCTTGGGGTGGACTGCCATCCCGAAGATAGGCTCGGGGAACGTCACCGGGGCAAACTTGACCGGCTTGTCCTGTTTGCCGAGCGTGTCGTTGGTGGTGGTTACATTCAGTTTTGCCACCGCGCCGATGTCCCCGGCCGTCACTTTGGGCACTGGCTCCTGCGTCTTGCCACGCAGAATAAACAGCTGGCCGATGCGCTCGGTTTGCCCTTTGGTGCAGTTGTACACATGGGAGTTGCTCTCGATGGCGCCGTTGTAGACGCGGAAATGGGTCAGCTTGCCAACGTAGGGGTCGGCGCTGGTCTTGAAGACGAAGGCGGCAAGAGGCGCTTCAAGGCTCGGGGTGACCTTCTGCTCGGTCGAGTCGGTGACATAGACCACCTCGCGCTCTTTGGGCGAGGGCAGGTATTCACAAATGGCATCGAGAAAATAGCTCATCCCGAAGGTCTGCAGCCCGGAACCGGCCAGAATGGGGACGATGCGGCCGCTCAGGGTGGCTTTGCGCAGGCCTGTTTTGATTTCCTCGAGGGTAAGCTCTGCCCCACCCAGGTATTTTTCGATCAGCTTGTCGTCAGTCTCAGCCACCGCCTCCACAAGCTTCTCGCGCCAGGTCTTGACCAGTTCCTGCATATTGGCCGGAATCTCGCCTTCTTTGGCGGGCGCGCCGGTGTAGGCTTTCCTGATGATGAGGTCGATAACACCCTGGAAACTGGTGTGCGAGCCGATGGCAAGCTGAATGGGCAGGCATTTATTGCCAAACTTACCACGAATGGCTTCGGTGGTGCGCAAAAAGTCGGCGTTTTCACGGTCGAGCTTGTTGACGAACATTAGTCGGGGCAGTTTGGCGTCTTCGCAGTAGCCCCAGACCTGCTCGGTGCCCACCTCCACCCCGGAGGCGGCGCAGACGACGATGACGGCGCCTTCGCTAACGCGCATCCCGGCCTTGACCTCGCCCACGAAGTCGGCATAGCCCGGAGTATCGATGATGTTTATCTTGGTATCTTTCCACTGGCAGGGCAGCAGGGAAAGCTTGATGCTGATTTTGCGCTTGACTTCATCGGGGTCATAGTCGCCGGTGGTGGTCCCCTCGTCGACCTTCCCCAGGCGGCTGATGGCACCGGTAGCGAAGAGAATGGCCTCCGCGAGGGAGGTCTTGCCCGCCCCGCCGTGAGAAAGCAGAATGGTGTTCCTGATTTTGTCGAGGTCAAACTGCGGTTGCGCCATGCGGTTCACCTACTCTCAAGCCAAAATCCTGAATTCTATTATACCCACAATCGGTCACAGTGGCAAATACACGGAGTTCATTGAGTTGATTGAGTTTGTTGAGTTGGTTGAGACTGAATAGCAACTTCATAACCCAATGAACTCGACAAACCCAACAAACCGGAGGGGCACTGGGGGAAGGTTATACTGACTGCTCCTTCCCACTATTGCCTGCCCTACTCGCCTACGGTATAATACATTGTCACCAAACCTAAGGAGGTTCAGAAAGCAGATGGAAGCACAGGTTCTCAAAGACAGAGTGGCCATAGTTACCGGGTCTTCGCGAGGGCTGGGCGAAGGCATCGCCAAAGCCATGGCAAAGGAAGGCGCCATCGTCGCCCTGTTCAGTCGCGACTACGACCGCACCAGGGAGCACGAGAAGGAAATCAAAACCCTGGGTCAGCGCGCCATCGCCTACAAAGTTGACGTCACCGATTTCAAGCAAGTCGCCAGCGCCGTCCAGGACCTGCTCAAGCAATTCCAGCGCGTGGACATCCTGGTCAACAACGCCGCCATCGCGCCCAATATGCCTTTCCTCGATATCACCGACGAGATGCGGAACGATGTCATCAATGTCAACTTCAACGGTGTCTGGAACTGCACCAAGGCCGTGCTGCCCGCGATGATAAAGAACAAGTATGGCAAAATCATCAACATCTCATCGGTCACGGGACCGTTCGTCACCGGCAAAGGTATGTCAGCCTACGCTTCGAGCAAGGGCGCCGTCTCCGCCTTCACCAAGACAATGGCGCTCGAACTGGCCGAATACGGCATCAACTGCAACGCCATCTGCCCCGGCTCCTTCGATACCCCGATGATGCGGAGCATGGCCAAACCGAGGGGCTGGGCTTCTGACGACGAGTATATCAAGCACCTCGGCAAAGAAATCCCGATGGGGCGGCTGGGCTTGCCTGAGGAAGCCGGCGATTTGGCGGTGTTCTTAGCCTCGGACAAGTCCAAATACATCACCGGCGCTGAAATCGTCATTGATGGCGGCAATATGATTCAGGAGCACAAGAGATAGCCCTGAAATTGACTTTACACAGCCGTTATGATATTTTTTGGCAAGTAACCCCCATTTTGACAAGGTAAATTACTCATCGGCAACAGGGAGGACAAGATGACAATCACCAAAGAGAAGGACAAGACTACCCTATCCAAAGACCGGCTGGCGGAGATGTACCACCAGATGGTCAGAATCCGCAACTTT
>JBGOXU010000165.1:0-3359 GCA_041479305.1 Dehalococcoidia bacterium | reverse complement strand
CCTGATAACCTTTCCCGGGTTGAAGATGTTCCGGGGGTCGAAGGCCGACTTGAGGCGTTTCATCAGGTCATAGTCGCTGCGCGTCCGGCAGAGGTCGTGCGCCTGCCTGACCTCCATCGGCCCGCTCTCGACAACAAAGAAGCCGCCGAGCCTGGCCGCGCTCTCCACCAGCTCTCTAGCGGCGGTCAGCTGGGAAGTGGGATGGGTATCGAAGAGGACAGGATAGATGATGCCGTTGCCGAGGCGGCCGCTGACGCCGGCGCGCAGGCGGTTCTGGCTGGCGATTCTCTGGATTTCCTGGTACAGAGCTTTCGTGGCGTTGATGGGCACGACCGCCTTGCCCTTGAGCATACCGGCGACCGAAGACAGCTTGACGCGGCGCTGGTTGGCCCAGGCTTCTTTTTCATCAGCGCCGCTGAGGACGGAGAAGAAGCTGGCTTTGTTCGCCTCAGCCATCGCTTTAATATCATTGACGTGGCGCTCGACGATTTCTTTGGAGCCGGCAACGCCGATGAGGAGGAGAAGCTCGCCGTTCTTCATCTGGAAGTTGGCGCCGGGGCCGCGCGCCGCGCCGGCATCGATGAGCTCCATCGACTCCGGCCGCAGGAAAGAGTCGAAGATGGTTTTCGCCAGTGCGGCAACGCCTTCAATACTATCGAACTTGACCATCAGCGTCTTATGCTCCTCCGGCAGGTAGGAGAGGCGCAGGACGGTTTTGGCGATGACGCCCAGCGTCCCCCACGAGCCGATGTAGAGCTTGCGGAGGTCGTAGCCGGAGACATTCTTCATTGTCTTGCCGCCGAAGCGGACAATCTCGCCCTGCGGCGTGACCGCCGTCACTCTCAGGACAAGGTCGCGGGCAGTCCCGTAGAGCAACCGGCTCGGCCCGCTGCTGTTGGTGGACAGGCTGCCGCCGATGGTGGCAATCGCCATATCCTCCGGCTCCAGCGGGAAGAAGAGGCCATGCTTCGCCAGTTCTTTCTGAAGCTCGGAGTGGTTCATACCGGCCTCGACCTCGGCGGTGAGGTTGGGGGCATCAAGCTCGAGGAGGCGGTTCATATGCTTGAGGCTGAGAATAATGCCGTTTTCCTTGAGCGGCGCGCCGATGTGCTGTTTCGAGCCGTTGCCCCAGGGAATAACGGGCAGGCCGTCGCGGCTGGCAATCTTGGTGGCGCTGGCGATATGGTCGATATTAGCCGGGAAGGCCGTCAGAGTCGGTGTCTTGCCATCGATTTCGTAGGAAGCCAGGAACTGGTGCTCGGCGGGCACGTTGTTCGGCCCGAGGACCCTCACCAGCTCATCGGGGATGCTGATTTTGGGCGGCGGTTCAGCCGGTTGCTTGAGCGTCTGTTCGCTCAGCTTCAGGATTTCGGGGGGTATTTTCTTCCCCGGGTTGACAATATCGATGGGGTCGAAGACCCGCTTGACGCGGCCCATCAGCTCCATCTCCATCTGGGTGAACATCAACGGCATACTGCTCAGCTTCTCCAGGCCGATGCCGTGCTCGCCGGAGATTGACCCTTCCAGCGGGATGCAGGCCGCCAGAATCTCGTGGCCCGCCTTCTCCACCCGCGCCGTCTCCTCGGGGTCGCGATTATCGAACATCAGTAGCGGGTGCAGGTTGCCGTCGCCGGCGTGGGCGACATTGGCGATGAGGATATTGTATTTCTTGCCGATTCTGCTGACTTCGCGGAGCATCGGCACGAGCTTGTTGCGGGGCACGGTGGCATCCTGCACGGCATAGGCCGGCCTGACCCGGGCCACCGCGCCGAAGGCGCCTTTCCGACCGCGCCACAGCCCGTCCCGTTCTGCCGCGGTGCGCGCCTGCTTGATTTCGCGGGCTTTGTTGAGCTTACAGATGGTCATCACTTTCTCGGCGGGCTGCGGCAGACCTTCCTTCACGCCGTCCAGCTCGATGAGCAGGAGAGCCTCCGCGTCCACC
Source organism: Dehalococcoidia bacterium (assembly GCA_041479305.1). Taxonomy (GTDB): domain Bacteria; phylum Chloroflexota; class Dehalococcoidia; order Dehalococcoidales; family RBG-16-60-22; genus JBGOXU01. The sequence continues at coordinate 1,417 of JBGOXU010000165.1, read as the reverse complement.
GGGTAGCCGACGTGGAAGCTGGCTTCGATGGCGCGGATGGCCGGATTATCGAGCAGTTCCAGGGCGCCGGGGACAATGCCGGCGGCAATAATATCGGAAACGGCCTGTCCGGCGTCTTCCAGGGTATCGAAGACGGCCAGCATGGTCAGCGCCGATTCGGGGAGTCGCATTATGCGGACAGTCATTCTGGTGGCGATGCCCAGCGTCCCCTCAGAGGCAATGAGCGGGGCGACGAGGTCGTAGCCACAGTTGTCATCTGTCGCGCCGCCGACCTGGACAACGTCGCCGTTGTAAAGGACAAGCTCGATGGCCAGGATGTGATTGGAGGTCACGCCGTACTTGAGGCAGTGAGGTCCGCCGGCGTCCTCCCCCAGGTTCCCGCCCATCGTGCAGCTCTTCTGCGAGGCGGGGTCGGGAGCGTACATATAGCCGAGGGGCGCCAGGGCATTCTGCAGGTCGAGGTTCACCACGCCCGGCTCAACGACGGCGCGCTGGCGGGCAGTATCGATTTCCACGATGCGGTTCATCCGGCTGAGCTCGAGGATGATGCCGCCCTGAGTTGGGATGGTGCCGCCGGTGAGGTTGGTGCCGGCGCCGCGCGGCAAGACCGGAACGCGGTTCTGGTGGGCCACTTTCATCACGGCGGCGACCTGGGCGGTGGTGGTGGGGAAAATGACCAGGTCGGGTCGGGCGCCTTTGCCCGTGGCGTCGTAGGAGTAGGCGACCAAATCCAGCGGTGAGGCAAGAACATTCTTAGAGCCCACCGCTTTACCGAAAAGCTTAACGAGGGCTTTGTTGTTCACTAGCTTCATTATAGCAATCCCGATTTATCGGGACAAATCAGACTTGACATAACTATTAGGTGGAACGTGCGCGCCCCGCGCCAGTTTACTGCCGCTCTCCACCGTAACGTTATCGCCCAGCACACATTCTTCCGGGATGAAGCAGTGGCTTTCGATACAGTTGGAGGCGCCGACAATGCAATCCTTCAGGGTGGCTTCCTCCGCCACCTTCGAGCCGCCCCACACCACCGCCCGTTCGATGGTGGCGTCCGCGGCAATCTGGCACTTTGGCCCGAGGACCGTGGGGCCGGTTATCCGCACACCTTCGGCGATAACGCAGTCGCGCCCGATGAGCACGGGCCCTTCAATCCGGGCGCTGGCGGCGATTCTGCTTTCACCCTGCTGGCGCACTTCCTTGCCCCAGCGCCGGAGCAGGTCGTGGTTGGCTTTGAGGTACTTCTCGGGCGTGCCGATGTCAATCCAGTAGGCATCGGACGGGTAGGCCAGCATAAGCTCGCCCTTTTCGAGAAGAGAGGGGAAGACGTGGTGCTCGAACATGAAGCGGGTGGCGGGGGGAATGAGGGCTAGCACCTCCGGCTCAAGGACATAGATACCGGCGTTTATCATATTGGTGG
>JBGOXU010000164.1:0-3362 GCA_041479305.1 Dehalococcoidia bacterium | reverse complement strand
GCCAAGTGTGCCGAGCAGTTTTTTGGCGATGGCGCCGGCCATGACGTGACCAGCCGTAATCCGGCCGGAAAACCGGCCGCCACCCCGGTAATCGTTAAATCCGCCGTACTTGACGAAGGCGGTATAGTCGGCGTGGCCCGGGCGGAGCAGGTGCTTGATGCGCTCGTAGTCGCTGGAGTCGATGTCTTTGTTCCGGACCAGGAGGCAAATCGGCGCGCCGGTGGTGAAGCCATTGGAGATGCCGGCGAGAATTTCGACTTTGTCTTCTTCCTGCCGACTCGTGCTGGCGACGCTCTGGCCGGCCCGGCGCCCATCCACTTCTTGCTGGATGTCGGCTCTGGTAATGGCCAGGCCCGCCGGACAGCCAGCGATGATGACGCCGACGCACGGACCGTGGCTTTCACCAAAGCTGGTGACCGTGAAGAGCTTACCCAGGCTATTGCCCATCCAGTCTCACCTTTCCCCCGATGCCCTTTAGTATAGCCCAGAACTCGGGAAAAGTCTTGTTGACGCACTCGGCGCCTTCGATTATGGTGTTGCCCACCAAAACGCCCAGAATGCTGAAAGCCATCGCGATGCGGTGGTCATTCTTGCTATCGATTACCGCCCCCTTCGGCTTGCCGCCGGTAATGGTCAGTTTGTTCTTGGCGTCAACAACTCTTATCCCAATCCGCCCCAGCCCCTCCCTGACCGCCGCCACGCGGTCGGACTCCTTCAAGCGCGCCCGCTCGATGCCGGTGAGCTCGGTCTCCCCATCGGCAACGGCGGCGAGGGCGGCCACCGTGGGCAGGAGGTCAATGCAGTCCGTCAGGTCGGCGCGGATGGCTTTCAATCGAGACTTCCTGACTGCCACCGAATCTCGCCCTATTTCTACCATGGCCCCCATCCGGCGCAGGAGGTCGACCAGCATTTTGTCGCCCTGGAGGCTCCTGGAGCTGAGATTCGTTACTTGCACACCGCCGGCCATCGCCCCTAAAGCCAGAAAGTAAGAAGCCGAAGACCAATCGCCCTGGACCTCATACCGGGTTGGGCGGTATTCCTGCCGCCCAACTTCAAATTCGTCGATAGCTGTGGAGTACTTCACTTTGATGCCAAATTTCTCCAGGCACTCGATGGTCATCAGGACATACGGTCGGGACTCCAAAGGCGTGGTCAGCCTGAGTCTCACACCCAGTTCGGCGAAAGGCGCCACCAGCAGCAGACCCGTGACGAACTGGGAGCTGATATCGCCCCGCATCTTGGCCACACCACCCCTGAGCCGGCCGCCGTTGACAATTACGGGCGCGACCTCGCCGCTGCAGGAGGCATCCACCCCCAGTTGCCTGAGCGCATCAACCAGCGGCTTCACCGGTCTTCTGGCCAGGGACGGGCCGACGGTCAGGCGGCATTTTCCCGGCACTATCGAGCAGATGGCAGTCATAAAGCGCAATGTCGCCGCCGACTCCCCGCAGTAGAGGTCTTCCTCTGGCGCGCGGAAGCTGCCGCCGGAGACACGCCAGGCCTCTTTCTCGCGCCTGATGCCGACGCCAATCTTCTCCAGCGCGCTAATCGCCGCTTCAGTATCGTCCGAAGTTAAGGAGTGGACTATCTCGCTCTCACCCTTTGCCAGAGCGGCGCACATCAGGGCGCGGATGGTGTAGCTCTTGGAGGATGGAGCAGCTACTTTGCCCGCTATGTTACTCTTTTCTATGAAGGCTTTCATATCGTCTTATTGACCTCTGGTGGCATCGAACTGTCATTGCGGTCCTTCCGAAGAAGAATAGGCAGTCTCAACTCCATATTGTCATTGCGAGCGGAGCGAAGCAATCTCAACAGATTATTCGTTATTTCTTGAGATTGCCACGCCTGCGTGCCGTAACGCATACTTCGGCGTGCAGGCACGTCGTCCCGATTACCATCGGGACTCCTCGCAATGACAGCAGAAACAATCCTCATTCCTTCAGTCGTTTGATTATCTCCTCAACAACCGAGTCCACATCCAACTTAGAAGTGTCAATAATTATATCCGCCGCGTGCTCATAAAGGGGCCTGCGGAACTTAAGCATCTCCTGAATCCTCAGGCGCGGGTTATCGACATCGAGCAGTGGCCTCCCGCCGGCGCCTCGGGACACTCGCCTCCAGATGACTCCCGGCGTTGCCGTAAGATAGACAATCACGCCCTCCTGCTTCAATCGGTCGATGTTTATCCGGTTCAGGACAATGCCGCCGCCGCAGGCAACCACCACGTTCTTACGCCCCGCCACCTCTCTGGTCGCCGCAATCTCAAGCTCGCGGAAAGCGATTTCCCCGTCCTGCGCGAATATCTCGGGGATGGGCTTGCCCGCTTTCTTTTCAATCAGGGCGTCCAACTCGATGAATTCTTTACCCAGTCTCTCCGCCAGCGCTTTACCCACCGCCGTCTTGCCTGTCCCCATAAAACCGATGAGCGCGATACTACTTTTCATGGGTCAGAGCCTTGATTGCTTCCTGGCGCATCAGGTCGACCGGCGCTTTCTGCCCGGTCCACTTCTCGAAGCCCTGCGCCCCCTGCCACACCAGCATCTCCACCCCGTCGATGGTCACGGCACCCGCCGCTTTGGCGTCTTTGAGCAGGCGCGTCTCGATGGGATTATAAACAATATCCACGACGACTAAGTCGCGCCGCAGCAAGCCGGCGGGCACCGGGGTCTCCCCCTCCTTCTGCATACCCACGCTGGTGCCATTAATCAGCACCTCCGAGTCCCGGAGCGCTAAAGCCAGGTTCGCCTCATCGAGAGGCGCTGCTTTCACGTTCTTGCCGACGTCTTTGGCCAGCTCCTGTGCTCGCTCAACGTGCCGATTCAGAATCGTCAGGCGCGCGCCCCTATCGGCGAGGATGAAGGCAATCGCCCGCGCCGAACCGCCCGCCCCCAGGATAGCTATCTTCTTGCCCTTCGGCTCAATGCCCTTTTCCAGCAGCGACTGCAAAAAGCCGGTGGCGTCCGTATTGTCGCCGGTCAGGACCCCGTTATCATTGACCACGGTGTTGACCGCGCCCAGCTTCTGTGCCATCGGGTCGAGCTTGTCCAGGAAGGGAATAACCGCCAGTTTGTGCGGGATGGTCACGTTCAAACCACGGAAGTTCATCGCCCGGGCGCCGGCCACTGCTTTGCCCAGGTCTTCCTTCTTGACCCGGCAGGGAACGTATACATAGTCCAGCCCAAGTTTTTGGAAGGCGGCGTTATGTATCACCGGCGACATCGCGTGCTCAACGGGGTCGCCGAACAGCGCGCAGACCCTGGTCTTGCCCGTAATCTGGTAGCTCATCGCTTCAGCACCTCGTACAACTTCCTTAAGTCCCGTACCGTAATCTGGCCCGCCGCCGATTCCTTGCCGGTTTCGAT
>JBGOXU010000163.1:0-3387 GCA_041479305.1 Dehalococcoidia bacterium | reverse complement strand
ATTTTGTACATCAGGTCGGTGCCGATGTTTCCCGGTCCGATGATACCCACGTTTATCCTTTTTTCGGGCATATCTGCTGTACTCCTTTTTTTATTGAGAGTAGTGTTTGGGGTGACTTAACGACTCCGGTTGCGCCGTCAGGCTAGTCGAGTTTAGCAACTTCGCAGAGGTAAGTCAAATAGACAATTTGCGCTTTCCGATGAGGAAAAGCGTACCTGTCATCGCGAGGGGCGTGCTCCGCCCGAGACGAGTGGCAATCTCTTCCCCTTGTCATTGCGAGTCCCGATTTCACCGAAATCCGCATCTTGGGGAACAGTTCCCGAACTTATGTTTGAGAAGAAGCTGCTTATACCAGTGATTCAAGAGTTGCTTGTATCTTGTTTAAAACTGATTTAACCATGAACTCTCTATACTATTCAGAATTGAGTTGTCACTTTTTTCAGATACTAAGAAGATTGTATGGAAATTATCCACGTAACTAAGCTTTGTCAGATATTGTCTCCATTCGCCAGTATCAATCCATGCAAATCTGTCATGAAGAAGTAGAATTTTAGGCAAGGAAATGGTTCCTAGTTTCTTTACCTTTGTCTCTAATGCCTTGTTTAAAAGATCACAGAGTTCGTTTGCCGCTTCACCTTCCCATTTTGCATCCCCAGTCGTTCTCGTAAGATAACTTTTTTCAGAATGTACTTTCCAGATATACCATCTGAGATGACCTTGACCCACGATGTCCTCTGCTGGAGCAGCAGAGACATTTTGAGTACGTTGTAAATAATCCTTAATCCTCGTTATAATGACCTGCTTTTGTTTGCTAAAATCACTTAGCGGTTTGTATCGTACGATATATGCCCCTTTGAGAAGTCCTTCCGCAATAGCATCCTTTTGAATATCCTCAATGAATCTCTTTATTGATATGTCAATTTCGAGATGATCTATATTTTTATTACCAAGCGTTGCCTTTTCAAGTACAGATGTAACTTCTACGGCAAACTTAGAGCCACATAGCTCCAGATAATAATCTGGAGGCTCATCACCGTCTGACCAGACAATGTTATTATCCGCATAATGCAATCTCAGGAAAGTATCAAATGCGTTCTTACAGCATTCTTCGTCTTCTCTCATAACTCTGTGAAATTCTTGTATAGCGATTGGCTAAATCCTGCTGTATTTTTGCAAGCGGTTGGTGGAGATAGGGGGATTCGAACCCCCGACCTCTGCGATGCGAACGCAGCGCTCTCCCGATTGAGCTATATCCCCACGTACCACTAAAATTATAGCATAACCGCGGCGGCTAATGCTCGATGCGCTTGACCTGGTAGCGCAGTTTCCCCGCCGGCACGCTGATTTCCACGATGTCCCCCACACCCCGCCCCAGCAGGGCTTTGCCGATGGGCGAGACGCTCGAGATTTTGCCCTGGGTAGGGTCGACCTCTTTGGGGGTGACAATCCGGTACTTCATCTCCTCGTCGGAAGCCAGGTCCTGAAGCACCACGCTATCGCCGATGCCCGTCTTGACCGAAGACTTTGGTGCATCGTCGATTGTCCGGGCCACTTTCAGCGTCTCTTCCAGCTCGATGATGCGGCCTTCGAGGTAGCCGAGCTTCTCCCGCGCGGCGTGGAGGGGAGCGTTCTCGCGGAAGTCCTTGTCGGCCGCCGCTTTGCGGATTTCCTCGATAAGGTGAGGGCGCTTGCTCCTCAACTCGGTAAGCTCGGTTTTCATCCCCTCGTGGCCCTCTTTGGTCAGGTGAATGACCTCGGGCGCCGGTCGCCCCGGCCTTGCCGGCCCCGGCTTCACCTTCTTGGCTTTCAGGTGGATGGAGAGGTTAGCGAGCGTCCAGCCTTTCTTCCTGGCGCAGATGAGAAAAGCGCGCACCTGCTCCAGCCTCTGGATATAGTCGGCATCGGTCAGGGACAGCCGTTCGGCATAGTTAGCCACTTCCGGCGGGGCGAGCCGGGCGATTGCCCGCTCCGCGCCAAACCAGCGGACGAACCGATTGACTTCCGGCTGGCTGGTCTCTCTCTCTTCGGGCTTGAGGGTGGCGAGGTAGAGGGTGGCGGTTTCGCTGAGGCTGAGATTGTTATCGGTCATAGCGAATATTCTAAACTTTCTGACCGCTGCCGGTCAATTGCGGGGCAGACGGAAGACATTCACGGCGCTGGCGACGACCTGGTGCCCGAGCAGTTTCAAAATCGCCTTGCTATGCCAGTCGAAGGAGAGGTCTTTTTCTTTGAGCAGGGCTTCATTGATGCCGTTCCGCTTCACGATGTCGAAAATATTATCGATTTGACCGTCGCTGAGCTTTTCGAAAAGCTTTCTCGCCCAGTAGCCGGTCCTCAGCTCGCGGCCCAGTAGTTGCTGCCACTCCCGCTCGTAACGGGCGAGGCTTCTGGCTGACAGGTCGTTGCTTTGCAGTGCCTTACGCAGAGTCTGGGCGGCGATGTCCGCGCCGAGCAGGCCATAGTAGATGCCGCCCCCCGTGGTGGGCTTGACGTGACCGGCCGCGTCCCCGACCACCAGGAGACGGTCGCCGTAGGTGCGGGGGAGGGGCTTGAGGGGAACCACGCCATGGTTTATCCCGACTTCTGCGGAGGCGATTTTGCCATCGGCGGCGAGTGATGTCAGGAGTCTCTTGAGGTAGAGGGTGGGGTTCTCGCGCGAAAGCAGACCCACTCTGGCTTTGCCCGGTGACGTCGGCACCAGCCAGGCAAAGAACCCCGGCGCCACCTCTCGCCCGAAGTAGACTTCAACCTCGGAGGACTTGCTTTCGACCTCCGCCTGAGCTCCGGCGGTAAAATCGGCGAATTTGCCCAGTCCGTCAGTCAGTCCGGAACCGAATCCTGCGGCAATCACGGCGGCTCTGGCTGCGAAATTCCCCTGCGCCGTTTCGATTGTGACCTTGTCATCAGCGCTTTTGATGCTCTCAACAGGCGTGTTCAGATAGTACTCGGCGCCTTTGCTGCGGGCGCGCTGCGCCATCGCGCGGTTGAAGGCAGCGCGGTCCAGGATGTAAGCCTGAGGCTCCTCGCGGTGGAGTTCGATTCTGTTGCCGGAAGGTGAGAAAAGCGTGGCGCTGTCCGCCTGTCTTAGGATGGTAGTCTCATCAATGGCGAATGTCTCAACGCACTCCCGCCCGATGATGCCGGTGCAGGCCGCCTTGCCGCCGATGTCCGGCCGGCGTTCGAGCACGGCGACCCCGAAGCTCAGCCCCGCTAAGTGGTAAGCCACCCGACTGCCCGTGGGGCCGGCGCCGACCACTACCACGTCCCATTTCATTCCTCGTCCTCGGGCGGGGTATCCTCTGGCTTTCTGATGCGTCTCAGGAGGTAATAGAGGGGGAGGGAGACAATGCTGACCGCCAGAATTGTCAGCAGGGAGTTAACGCCGTT
>JBGOXU010000162.1:0-3389 GCA_041479305.1 Dehalococcoidia bacterium | reverse complement strand
CCGTAGAGCCCTGGCTTAGCAGGACCTCGGCCTCACGCAGCTTGTTGATGATTTGCTCTGGTTTGAATGCCTTCCTGACCATCTATTGCCCCCTTTTTCTTATTCGCCAGTCTAACATGAAAACTGGACTCGTTTTTGGGGGTCAGGTCAAGAGTGTTTATTCCGTTTCCGGTTGTTCTCACAGCAATTTGTGATTATTCCCTGTAGACTTCACAAACTCTCAGGGTGACAAACACCGAAGTGTCAGTCTGAGCGAAGCGGAGAATCCCGGCTGTTGCGCGGAGGGCAACCAAGCACTACACCCCTTTCAGTGTCGCCAGCTGGGCGATGGCATCATAGTTGTAGTCGGCGGGGCAGCTGACGGAGAAGGTCGTCGGCAGCGTCACCGGCGGCTCGCCCTTTATCGACTTAATCAGCTCGAAAGCTTTGACGACATGCGGCTCATCACCTTCGATGGAGAGGATAACCGCACCCTCCGAGCCGCCCACACCGCCCGAGCCGAGGTGGTAGGATTTGACGCCGCAGAGCACCGCCAGCGCCTGGATTTCGGTGACGACCTGGCCGCTGATGGCCGGGGTGAGCTTGGGCGGCAGTCCCATACTGTACTTGAAGTGGTAGATGCCGCTGTGATTGAACGCCTCCCAGACGGAAGGTATCATTTTCTCCAGTCCCACAGGTATGATGACCTGGGAGTTCCGCGAGGTGACATAAGGCGTGAACATGCCCCACGTCCCGCCCTTGACTGACGAGACGAAGATGCCGGCGTTGCCGTCCCTATCGACGGCGTTGGCGCCCTTGATGAAGACATCTTCCGAGCCGAAGGTTTTGATTTCGACGGTGGAATCGGCGTTCTCCACGACTTTGCCCTTCCGGATGACGTGGGCGGTGCAAGGAGGAGGCCCGCAATTGGCGTTGGTGCAGCCGGCGACGACCATCCCCACCGTCTGCCCCGCCTTGGGTTCCACCTTGACGCCGAGGAGTTCCTCGGTGACGTAGGCGTTGGTGACGCCGCGGGCGATGATGATGGTCCCGTTTTTCCAGGCGTTCTGGACTTCGGGCAGGGCGACGATGGCTTTGGCTAAAAGTCGCCTCGATTCAGATGGGTTCAGCACCACCAGTGCGGCAATTTTCTTGCCCTGGGGTTCGGGAACACTGACTTCATAGAACACGGTCTCCTCCTTCGAAAGCAGCTTACTTCTTCTTTGATATCAGGTGGCAGTTGACGCAGGTGGGCATCGGCTCGCCGCGCAGTCCGGCCAGCAGGTTCTCCGATGACAGCATGTCCATCGCCAGTCGCGTCGGGCGGCTGTAGCCGGCGATGTGCGGGGAGACCAGGATATTGTCCAGGGTCAGCAGGGGGTCGTCCTTGGCGATGGGCTCAACTTCGGTCACATCGATGGCGGCGGCCTGTATCTTTTTCTGCTTCAGCGCCTGGTAGAGCGCCTTTTGGTCGATGACGGGGCCTCTTGCCGTGTTGACCAGAATCGCCGTTGGTTTCATCATCGCCAGCTCTTTTTCGCCAATGAGGTGGAAGGTGGCTTTATTTAACAGTACGTGGATGCTGATGAAATCAGCCTGGCGGAGGAGGGTGTTTAGGTCGCTGACATACTCGGCGCCGATTTCCTTTTCAAAGGGACTGCGGACGATATCGTAGTAGAGAATTCTCATCGAGAAGCCCTTCGCTCTGCGGGCGACATTGGCGCCAATCTTCCCCATCCCGATAATGCCCAGTGTCTTGTGGTGGACATCGATGCCGTAGAAGGGCACGCGCATCACGTCCCAGGCTTCCCAGCCGCCCTGCCGCGTGGTGTTGATGGCGTCCACCAGTCTCCGGGCGGTGCCGAGCATCAGGGTCATGGCGTAGTCGGCGGTGGTCTCGTCCACGCCGCGGGTGGTGTTGCTCACCGGTATGCCCCGCCGGGCACAGGCCTCGGCATCGATGGTGTCAAAGCCGGCGGCGCGGTGGGCGATGACCCTCAGCTTCGGCGCGTGGTCGAGGAAATCATCATTGACCTTGTCCAGCCATAGCATCAGCCCGTCTTTGTCCGCGATGCTGCGGTAAAGCTCCTCGCGGGTCATCCCCCGCGGCTCTTTCCAGGCGGTGATTTCAGCGTGGGGGGACAGAAAGTCAATGCATTCCTGGTCTATCAAGCGACTGATGAGGACTTTGGGCTTGGCCATTTTTCCCTCCGAAAACAATAGACAATGTTGTCTGATATTTTACTCCAGTTTGGCGCAAAGATAAACACTTTAGGAGAGTGTCTACAAATGTCACTCTGAGGGAGCGAAGCGACTGAAGAATCTCAAGGTCGAGATTTTTCACTTCGTTCAGAATGACACTGAACCATTGCCAAACGGTCTCACATCAAGGTGATGGAGTAGCCGCCGTCCACGGGTATCGCGGCGCCGGTCAGGTAGTCGGACGCGCGACTGGCTAAGAAAACGGCCGTGCCCGCCAGCTCATCGGGCTTGCCCCAGTGCCCCGCCGGCGTCCGGGAGAGGACGCTCTCCTCCAATCCGGGCATATCCTTCCGCCCCTGGCGAGTGAGGTCGGTATCGAAGAAGCCGGGCATGATGGCGTTGACCTGGATGTTGTCTTTTGCCCAGGCCACGGCCAGACACCTTGTCAACTGGACAACACCACCCTTGGAGGCGCTGTAAGCGGCAATCTTCGCCCCGCCGAAGATAGAGGTCATCGAGCCAATATTGATAATCTTGCCGCCGCCCCCCGCCTTCATTGCCGGGTAGACCGCCTGCGAGCAGAGGAGAGCGCTGTCCAGGTTGGTGCGCAGGATGAGCTGCCACTCTTCTAGCTTGTAGTCCTGGGGCAATTTGCGGATGTTCATCCCGGCATTGTTGACCAGGATATCGATTCTACCGAAGGTCTCCAGCGTCTTTGCTGCCATCTGGCGCACGCTTTCCGGGTCGAGCACGTCCAGAGTGATGCCGACTGCCTTGACGCCAAACTCCTGCTTGAGCTCTTTGACCACCTGCGCCGTCTTGGTCTGGTTGCGCGCGGCGATGACGATGCTGGCGCCCATTGCCGCCAGGCCACGGGCCATGCCCTTCCCCAACCCCCCGTTCCCGCCGGTAACGATGGCGACCTTACCCTGCAGACTGAACATGTCTTTCATAGTTTGCCTCCCTGAATGGATGACAGTCTAATTTAGCCCATTACTGTATGGCTGTCAAACCGTCGCATTCGGTGTCAACGACCTCACCCCCTTAATCCGCCTCTCCTGAAAGGCGAGGGGGTCCTTCAGCTGAAGGATTGAAGAGGGGTTAGCACCCCTTCAGGGAGAACCCCTCAGGGTGAACCCTCTTAGACGCCCTTCAGGGTGGTTCCAGTGATGTCACCAGAACTGAACCCTTCTGGGTGAACCCCGCTT
>JBGOXU010000161.1:0-3391 GCA_041479305.1 Dehalococcoidia bacterium | reverse complement strand
TTTCCTCGGCGAGGAACAGTGCGTTGACGAGGCCATCAAACGGCACCTCATCAATTTCTTTGCCCAGCGCGGTCTGGAAATGCCGCAGAACAACCTCAAGCAGGCGATGCTCATTCCCTCCTGCACTGCCATCCCCAATCCCAACGGCACCGCCCCGGGATGGTGGGTGGAGAAGGACGGGCGCATCATCGTGACGATGCCGGGACCACCCCACGAGATGCAGTCGATGTGGAAAAACCAGGTCCTGCCACGACTCCAGAGAAAAGCTGGCGCCATCATTGTGTCGCGGGTGGTCAAGACCTTCGGCGTATCCGAATCGAAAATTGACGAGCTACTCGCCACCTACATCGCCGCATCCAATCCCACGCTGGCGACCTACGCCAAAATCGATGGCATCTACATCCGCATCACGGCCAAAGCCAATACTCCCGAAGAAGCGAAGCAGACGATAGACCAACGTGAAGCCGACGTCAAAGCCATCCTGAGCGACGCGATGTGGGGCTACGATGAGGACACCCAGGGCGGGGTGGTGGGCAAGCTGCTTGCCGATAAGAAGCTGACGCTGGCGGTGGCGGAGTCGTTCACGGCGGGCTACCTGACGCACACCCTGGCCACGACGCCGCAGAGCCAGAAGTTCTTCCGCGGCGGGGTTACCGGCACCTCGAATGAGGTCAAGCTGACGCTGGGCCTCGATAAGAAGCTGGTCACCGGCAAAGCGAGCGAGGCGATGGCAGCGGCAATGGCAACACTGGTGCGCGAGAAGCTGGGCGCGGACGTCGGCATCGCCATCGAGGGCAACGTGGAGTCGACCGGCGCCGACCTGACCGAGGTCTTCATCGGCATCGATTCGCCGTACAGCCGGTCGCCCAGAGTGCAGACGTACTCCGGCAAGCTCTACCAGATGAAGACGCGGGCGGCCTACTACGCCCTCTTCGAGCTGATGAAAGTCCTGCGGGGCTGCTGATTCTGGATTCCCAATCAAGTCCCGATTTCTTCGGGATGGCGACAAAGTCGCTCATTGGGAATGACAAGGGACAATTGGTCAGTCCTCATTCTCGCCAAGACTAAAGTCCCTCAATCCCGACAAACTAATGCAGGATTGACATTTGCCATTTGGCAAACTATAATACCACCAATAGGAGAGTAGTATGCAAGCTGATGCTGTCAACAACTTAGGCCGAATACTCAAACAGCAACGTATCTCAATCCCTCTGACGCTTCAGAGGCTGGCGGCTGTGTCTGGAGTGTCTTCCTCGCACCTGGGCCGAATTGAGCGAGGAGAACGCTTCCCTTCCGCCCACATCCTCCGCCGGCTCGCCCGGCCGCTGGGTTTTGACGAGGACGAGCTGTTCACGCTGGCCGGCTTCCTTTCCCCCACCCCGGAAACCGCCGACCTGAGGGGCGCGGGCTATGGCAGCAAGTACCTCGACCCGCTGGTGGGCAAGACCCTCGCCGAAGAGCCAATCGAGATACAGCGCGCGGTGCTGGGTATTCTGGCCGTCCTGAAGAGCATTGCCAGGACAATGACAAAACACAAACCGAGTGAGTGAGCTAGAACGAACGGTGTAGACTAGACAGTCCAGGCCGAAGTGCCAGGTGATGGCTATTCTTGGAAGTGCCGCATCGCCAATCCCCTGTCGGACCGCCCGCCACCACAGGACCCCCGCATCTTCATCCCACGCAACCCGCTGTCCCAGCTTCTCTGGATGACCCGGCGCTTTTCCTTCTATTACTCCCCCAATTTTTACGGAATTTCAATGCCCTTTTAACGGTGGTTTAACCGTTGACCGTTTATGATGAAGATGACTAAGACGATAGCAGTATTGCACGTGCTGGAATGACGGACTAGAATTAGGGCAAGGAATCCGGAGATGCAAGATAATAGATTGGGAAGACTGCTGAAACATAAGAGAGTCGCCATGCTGGTGACTCTCGAGGAGCTGGCGATGGCTTCCGGCGTGTCCGAGGTGGACCTGGAACAAATCGAGTCCGGCGAGTACGTTCCCCTGAACGGCTGCCTGGAGCGGATTGCCCGGGCGCTTGGCATCGAGACGGGCAAGCTATCAAGCCGGAGCGAGGGCATTGGACCGCCGCTCGTTCTCGCCCGAACCCTCGCGTTACCGTTACCCGAGCGTGAGTGCGACAAAAGTCGCTTACAACAGCTATATCTTGGCTTAGGACAGGTATGAATACTATGAGAGGTGGCAGACGAGTAAGCGCTAAGGAGCAGAGCTCCTGAATTCTTATCTGGAATAAAGACGTGGACGAACAACTAACCACCGGAACAGAGCTGATTGAAGAGTCGAAAGTTGCCAGGGGGGTGGGGAAAGGGCAGCTTTGGCTCATTCTTGGCATCCTGGCGGCAATCACCGTCGCTGAGTATCTGTTTGCCTATACGGATGCGACCTACGGTATCGGCGTGGCGCTGTTCCTGGCGCTGGGCATATACGTGACGGTCTCCGTGATGAACCTGAACCAACTGGTGTCCGCCTGCGCGGAGTCGCTGGCGCTGATTCCGCTGTACATCCTGTTCACATCGTCCCTGCCCTGGTTCTTCATCAGCCAGCAGTACCTCCTGCCGACGGTCTACTCCATCATCATTGGCCTGTGCCTGTGGCATATCTACCAGAACAAACTCAGCATCGCCCGTATCATGGACCTGAAGAAGTCCGAGCTTGTCCGCAACATTGCCCTCGGGCTGGGCATCGGGATGTTGCTGGGTAGCGTGGAGTACCTCATTCTCCATCCCGCCCCGTCCTTTCCCACCTTCGAGTTCCGGTATTTGTTCCGCGATACGATTTATATGCTCCTGTTCGTCGGCTTCGGCGAGGAGCTTCTTTTCCGCGGCCTCATCCAGGTGAACCTGATGAAGGTGTTCGGAGGTAAGTGGGGACTGGTGCTAGCGGCGGCGATGTTCGCCGTGATGCACCTGACCTGGCGCTCCATCCCGGAGTTGTTCTTCGTCTTCGCCGCCGGGTTGGTTCTCGGCTATGTCTATTGGAAGACCAAAAGCCTGGCCCTGCCCATCATCATCCACGCCGCCAATAACGTGATGCTCGTGGCAATACTGCCCTACTTGACAAGGTAAAAATGCAAAATGAAAACGGCGAAATGAACCTCCCCGCAGCAAGCTGCGGGGCATCTGGTCGGCCCCCTCACCACATTCGCTTCGCTCAGTGCAAGCCTAACCTCTCCCTCGCAGGGGAGAGGAATTAGTAGTAAAACCGCTTTGGATTCGCCTCTCGGCGAATCCGCTTTCCTCCCGCCAGCAAGCTGGCGGGTATCCAGTGGTTCTTTCTATGACAAATAATGTACCACTATTTCTTACGTTTGTATTAGAAGCGGGGCGTCTAAGAGAGGAGTGCTAACCCCTCTTGAAAATTTCTTTCCC
>JBGOXU010000160.1:0-3393 GCA_041479305.1 Dehalococcoidia bacterium | reverse complement strand
TCAGACTAAGACGGCAGCGCAGCAAGCAGGCGATTGACCTCGCCATGCAGGGACGCTGGCGCGAGGCCGTTGCCGCTAATGAAGTCATAGTGGAAAGCTTCCCCACCGATGTCGATGCTTACAATCGACTCGGCCGGGCGTATATGGAGCTGGGCGAGTATGCCCAGGCAAAGAACGCCTACAAGCGCGCCCTCAAATATGACGCTCACAATGCTATCGCCAAGAAGAACCTCCAGCGTCTCAACTACCTGGGCGAGACTGCCGTCAGCACCGAAGGCGAATTCCGCAAGGTTGAGCCCCAGCAGTTCATCGAAGAGGTGGGTAAGGCGGGGGTAGTCAACCTTTACGGCTTGGGACGCAAGGAAGTCAGGGCCAGGCTGGTGGCGGGAGATAAGGTCAACCTGAAAATTGGCAACCATAACCTGGTGGTGGAGGACGGGCGAGGTGATTTCCTTGGCATTGTTGAGCCGAGGCACGCTTTGCGCCTCATTAAGCTGATGGAGGCGGGCAACAAGTACTCCGCCTCGGTGGTAAGCGCCGTGGAAGAGGCGATGACCATCATTATCCGGGAGACTTCCCAGCACCCCGGCCAGGTGGGCAAGCTCTCCTTCCCGACGAGGCTGGAGGAGTTCAAGCCGGTGGAGGAGAGGGTCTTCAAGATGGAGGCGGAGATGGAGGAGTTGCCGGAGGAGTCCGGCTACACCATAGTCGGTGGTGAGGAAGGCGAAGTCCTCCCGGAAGAAGCCCAGATGGCTGACGAGATGATAAACGAAGAAGACTAATTCAAACGTACTGAATAATGAATGAATTGTCATTGCGAGGAGCACATTCGCTTCGCTCAGTGTAAACTAAGCGACGAAGCAATCCGTCCAAAACGGCGTACCTGCGGATTGCTTCGCCCCGATGGAATGGGGGCTCGTAATGACGGGTACGTTTCATTTTAAGGCGCATCAAGGCTTAATACGTTTGTGTTAGGAGAGAGAGGCGTTATGGTTTTAGGCACGGTTAAGCCAGTAAATATCGAAGACGAAATGCGGAGCTCGTACCTTGCTTACGCGATGAGCGTCATCGTTTCCCGGGCTCTGCCCGATGTGCGGGACGGGCTAAAGCCCGTCCATCGCCGCATTCTGTACGCAATAAATGACATGGGGATAACGCACGCCAGCCCGCACCGCAAGAGCGCCCGTATCGTCGGCGAGGTGCTGGGCAAGTACCATCCCCACGGCGATGTTTCTGTCTACGATGCAATGGTGCGTATGGCGCAGGACTTCTCGATGCGCTACCCCCTGGTCGATGGCCAGGGCAACTTCGGCAGTGTCGATAACGACCCGCCGGCGGCGATGCGCTACACGGAAGTCCGCCTATCCAAGATTGCCGGCGAGATGCTCATCGATATCGACAAAGACACCGTGAACTTTATGCCCAACTTTGACGACAGTCTCAAGGAGCCTACCGTCCTGCCGGCGCGGCTCCCCAACCTGCTCATCAACGGCAGTTCCGGTATTGCCGTCGGCATGGCGACCAACATCCCGCCGCACAACCTTTCCGAGGTCTGCGATGCCATCGCCTACCTCATCGAAAACCCGGACGCGGCGGTGGATGACCTGACCCGCTTCGTCAAGGGGCCGGATTTCCCCACGGCGGGCATCATCCTGGGTAAGGAAGGCATTCAGAGCGCCTACGCCACCGGTCACGGCAAGGTGGTGGTGCGCGCCAAAGCCCGCGTCGAGGAAATCTCCGGCTCGGGCCGCCACCAGATAATCGTCACCGAGCTGCCCTACCAGGTGAACAAAGCCGGGCTTCTGGAGGAAATTGCCGACCTGGTCAAGGAAAAGAAGATAACCGGCATCGGCGAACTGCGTGATGAGTCCGACCGCCAGGGTATGCGCATGGTCATCGAGCTGAAGCGGGATACGCACCCGGAGCAGGTGCTCAACAGCCTCTACAAGTTCACGCCGATGCAGTCGGCCTTCTTCGTCAATACGCTGGCTCTCGTCGAGGGTCAGCCCAAGGTCCTCAGCCTCAAGGAAGTCCTCCAGTCCTACGTCGACTTCCGTCACATCGTCATCACCCGCCGCTCCAAATTTGAACTGAAGGTGGCCAAGGAGCGCGCCCACATCCTGGAAGGTCTCAAGATTGCCCTCGATAATCTCGATGCGGTGATTAGAACTATTCGCCAGTCGGACACGGCGGAGACCGCCCGCCAGCGCCTGATGGCCAACTTCGGCTTAACGCAGATTCAGGCGCAGGCAATCCTCGATATGCAGTTGCGCCGGCTGGCCAGCCTGGAGCGACAGAAAATCCTGGACGAGTACGAGCAGTTGCTCAAGACCATCAACTACCTGGAAGAGCTTCTGGCTAACCCGAAGCGCATTTACCTCCTCATCAAGGATGACGTCAACGACCTGAAGGCGAAGTACGGCGACGCCCGCCGCACCCAGATTGTCGCGGAAGAGCACACCGAGTTCCGCGAGGAAGACCTCATCCCCCACCAGCGGCTCGTGGTCACGCTCAGCAGTCGCGGCTACGTCAAGAGTGTGCCCGTCCGCGTCTTCACCCCCCAGCATCGGGGCGGCAAGGGCATCATCGGCATGGTGACGCGCGAAACTGATGCCGTCAAACTGCTCGTGGTGGCAGACACGCACGATAGATTGCTTTTCTTCACCAATCGCGGCAAAGTCTACAGCCTGAAATGCCACGAAATCCCCATTGACACCTCGCGCATTGCCAAGGGGATAGCCATCATCAACCTGTTCCCGATTGCCGAAGGCGAACGGATTACGGCGATGGTGCCGGTCGCCGATTTCCATGAGAAGACGTTCATCCTGATGGCGACGGCCAACGGCGAAATCAAGAAGACGGCGGTGACCAATTTCGAGGCGGTGCGCAGCTCCGGCCTCATCGCCACCGACCTGCCGGAAGGCGACGAACTGGTCGCCACCTGCCTGGCCACCGATAAGGACGAGGTCATCCTGGTCACCCAGCAGGGACAGTCGATTCGTTTCAATGTCTCCAGCCTGCGCGCCAGCTCCCGCACCAGCGGCGGCGTGCGTGGCATACGCACTAAGAATGGCGACAAGGTTGTCAGCATGGACCGGGTCATCAAGGGCGGCTACCTGCTCGTGGCGACGGCATTTGGCTTCGGCAAGCTCACCCCGCTAGACCAGTATCCCAAACAGCACCGGGCGGGCGGCGGCGTCCTGACTTTCCACGTCATCGATAAGACAGGCGAGGTGGTTGCCGCGCGCGTTGTTGCGGACAAGGACCTGGTGATGCTCATCTCGGCGGAAGGCATTGTCACCTGCACACCGACCCGCGAGAAAGACCCGCGGCAGGGCATCACCATTCAGGGCCGGAGCACGCAGGGCGTCCGGCTGATGCGCCTGGGCGCCG
>JBGOXU010000159.1:0-3397 GCA_041479305.1 Dehalococcoidia bacterium | reverse complement strand
GGTGAGTGAGCAAACTCATTGGTGTCGTTTATGATGGCTTTTATGTTTCTGACAGCTGAAGCAGCTATGTAGGGTTCATTGAGCCAGCGTGCTTTATCAGCGGGCGTTGCTCTAAAAAGGCTATCTGAAATCAACGCATGAATGTCATGCTTGTCAGTGATATTCTTATCTCCCACCATCGCCTTGAAGAAGAAAGGCATACCCGTTCTGGTACCCTGAGATACAATAGCATGCCCGGCGATGAGGTATACTGTGACGTCACGCATAGGTACACTTTCTAGAATACTCAGCTTTCTGCGAATCTCACCTACGGAGATGTCCAGATTGCCCGCGCCAACCAGCGGACCCAAGCCGTTGAGCCACAGTACTCGATTAACGCAGTCAGGATAAGAGTTGTTAATGACTGGCGCTGTTATGCCGGCTTTTTTTCGGGCTTTCATGAGCTTAGAGGTTAGCGCCGCGTGAGTAGGCATAAGGCACGCAAGCGCCCTCTCGAATTTTGCTCCAATAGCATGGGATATAGGGTTCCAGTCCCCCCATGCCAGCAAAGCCAGAGCACTATATATCACATCGGGATTATATCTTTTTATTAGCTCGGCAGTTGAGTCTATGTCATTTACATCGCACTTTTCAAACTTAATTACCTTTGAGTAGCCTTCTTGACCAGCGCCGATGGCGGCACATTCTGTCTTCATAGATGCCGAGCCTTCTTGTCTGCCACAAGTAATTATAGTGCTTATACCCGGACTACGAGCCAGTAACTCTAAGACCCACCCTCCAAGACTGCCAATCCCAAACATCATCACTGTCCCGCTCATTTTTTCCTCCGTTTGTATTTTTTTGACTTAACCCAAGACCTTTGCCCCCAGGACAACTCGCGGCAGCCACTCGGCCACTAGGGCCTAGCTATATTTAGCAATGAGCTTCTTGCCTATGGCACGGAGTTCTTTGCCGATGTCTTCCATATCCGCAAAACGAAATTCCTTGAAATCAATTCCGTAGATTTTTTCTGGACGCTATAGGCTTCATCGGTAAGGACTACGGTACCATCTTCTTTAATTGCTTCGACACTAATTCCCTTCTCTGAATGCAGGTCCTAGATTCGGTTGGCACAATAATTGGTCGTATCAGCAAAGCGTAAGCGAATATCGTAGCCGATTGTTTACTTCATTATAACACACCCGTCAAGAGCAAGAAGCTTAATTATTGATTGCGCGTCTTACGGCCGCTTGGGATATGTCTTCAGCCCCACTCTCTTCAGCCACGCGGTCTCGAACTTCTTCACCTCTTTGGCCACATCAGCGGGCAGAGGTTTGGGCTGATGAGTCTTGATGAGATTCATGGTCTTGTCCCGGAGTAATTCGGCGCAGCTCTTGGTGTCCGGCGTCCGGGAGGCGCTGCGGTCGAAGATGGTGGGCGCCCAGAACCGCCGGAAGTGCTTCAGGGTATGCTTCTCCGTCACGTAGCTGCCCTTGGGTCCGACTTTGTCAATCAGGTCGAGCGGCAGGGTGTCCGCGTTGATTTCGATGCCGCCCATGAATACATTCGCCATATTGATGATTTCATCAACGAAAACGAGGAGTTCCGGCGAGAAATGGCCGTGATAGATGATACCCACATCATGGACAAGGTCGGCGCCGGAGAGCTTGGTGAGGATGACCTGGTAGGTGACTTCGGCGGCAGCCTGGGCATCCATTAAATAGGAGTCGGAGCAGCCCGCCGTGCCGAACATCGGCAGCTTGAAGGAATGGCAGATTTCCGTCAGCGCGGCGACGAGATAGCTGAGCTCGGGGGCGCCATAGGGGAAGATAGTTGTTCTCATCTCCATGATGTTGGGGATGGAGCCGAAGATGACCGGCGCGCCGGGTCTCTTCAACTGCAGGACGACGAGTTGGCTCAGGACTTCGGCGCAGGAAAGAGCCAGTATGGCGGGCCAGGTGGCCGGAGTCGTCCCGCCAGCCATCGGCATGCTGTAGACCACCACGGGCAGGCCCTTTTCGGCGCAGAGGAGGCTTTTCTCCATGGCGTCTTTGCCTTCCACCAGAGGCGTGACCGGCTCACAGGAGCCGCCCCAAAATGGCTTCCGCCGCAGATTCTCCTCGCTCCCGGCGACGACGGAGCAGAACTCAATCATCTCCTTTAGGGCATCGACATTGGTGAATTCGCTGATGATGGGCTTGGTGCTGTTTTGAACAAACTGGGCGAGGGTAACTCTGTCGCTGATGTCCATATTGGGCTGGACGGGCAAGGTATCATTGGCGGAGCCGGTGTAGGTCCACTCGATGTTGGGCAGGGCATCAATCAGGCGGGACGCATCGGCGATATCTTCCACGTAGGCGGTGCGATACTTGCTGGTCTTTGGGTCAAGCAGCTTGCGGGCGTCCGGCCAGGTGCCGAAGTGCGACCCGGTCATGCCGTTGAGAGTGAAGGCCGGGTTGCCCTCGCGGGTGTAGAAAGTGACGCTCTTGGGGGCTTTGCGGATGGCATCTTCGACCAGGAAGGATGGGATTTTGACTCGATTGGGGTCGGAGACATCGGCGCCGGCGCCGCTCAGGATATCGAGAGCTTCCTGGCACTCAAAGCAGACACCGGTCCTTTCCATTATGTGCAGGGCGCCGAGATATATCTCCTCAATCTGCTTATCGGATAGGATACGGAACTGGGGACTGCGGTACTCAACATAGTTGGCACGCATCGGACTAAGCCTCCTTCTATTCTATTTTTTGGCCGCGGCGAGCAGTTTCTTAGCCAGCTCAACGCCCGTGCCCGCCTCAACGGCGTAGCCATCGGCGCCGATGGATTTGGCAAACTCCGCGTTGACCGAGGCGCCGCCGACAATCACCTTTACCTTGTCGCGCAGTTTCTTGGCTTTGAGCGTGTTGATGACCTCGCCCATGTGCGGCATCGTGGTGGTGAGGAGGGCCGACATGCCGAGAATTTGCGGCTTGTATTTTTCGACGGCTTCAATGAATTTTTCCCCTTTAACATCAACGCCGAGGTCGATGACGTTGTAGCCGTTGCCTTCCAGGAGCAGGGCGACGATTTTCTTACCGATGTCATGGATGTCCCCCTCGACGGTGCCGATGACCACGGTGGTGGTGTCCTTGCGGCCCGCCTTGGCGAGGAGCGGGTTGAGAATATCTATGCCCTTGTGCATCACCTCTGCGGAGAGAAGGACTTCGGGGAGGAACATCTCGCCCGAGCGGAACTTCTTGCCGACCACTTCCATCCCGGCGATGAGCCCGTTGTTCAGGACATCGCCCGGG
Source organism: Dehalococcoidia bacterium (assembly GCA_041479305.1). Lineage (GTDB taxonomy): Bacteria > Chloroflexota > Dehalococcoidia > Dehalococcoidales > RBG-16-60-22 > JBGOXU01. Next base: position 131 of record JBGOXU010000159.1, on the reverse strand, counting down.
TCGGCTTTCCCGGCCAGCGCCTTCTTGACTTCAGCCACGGCCGTAGCCTCGTCACCGGTCAGGACCGCCTGCTTGAGTACGTCATACTTTGCCATTTGCCAGCGTTCTCCTTTCCCTTTCTGTTGGGCCTG
>JBGOXU010000158.1:0-3465 GCA_041479305.1 Dehalococcoidia bacterium | reverse complement strand
GGGGCAAGTCCTCCGCCGCCGAGCAGCTCCTGCCGATAGTGGGCCAGATAAAGGACGGCGTGCGCCAGGCGCACTATTTGCAGAAGCTCGCCCGGTTGGTCAATGTAAGCGAGCGCACTCTGGAGGCTGCGTTCAGTCGCACCAAACCTGAAGCACAGAAGCGGCGGACTGCCGCCCCGCCGACCATCGCCCAGGCGCTACGACCGCACGTCTCCAGCCCGGTCGAGGAACTTTGCCTCACCCTGCTCCTGCAGCACCCTGAACTGAAAGCCAGTGTTGCCGACCTCTCGTCCGAGTATTTCGAGAGCAGTGAGCACCGCGAGATTTTTCTTGCCTGGCAACAGGTTGATGATATAACATCGCTTAAGGAGCGGTTGGACGCATCGATTCACGACCAACTCGATTCCCTGTCGCAGAAGGACCTGCCGCCAGCGCCCGCCGATAAGAAACTGGCCAACTGCGTCTTGAGAATGAAAGAAAGATATCTGCGCAACCTCGAAGCCCGAAAGTCGGAGGTGCTGGCGCTGGAGGCGGAGACAGGCGGCTCCGACGCGGAACTGGCCAAGCTCAAGGAGCAGGGAATCGAGACCAGTGTCAGGCTAAGCGAGATTTTTGCTAAGAAAGTGAAGAGAGAATAGGAGGTGTGGTATGGCGCGTGGTAGAAAGAAAGACGATATCCAACCAGTACCACCAACCGGAGCCGAGCGAAGAGAGGAAGAACTACCACCGGAGGAGGAAACGGACGTCGAGACCGAGGAAGCCTCCGCCGAGTTGTTCGAGCCTGGGGGTTTCCCCGGGACAGCGTCCGAGGCGGAGGAGGAAGTCCTCCCTGAGCCGAGTGAACTTTGGCATGAGGAACAGCTTGAGGTTGAGAAACCGGAGACCCTGGAACGCATCGAACTGGAGCTCCCTCAGGAAGAGATGACGCAGCCCGAGATAACGGATGACCCCGTCCGCATCTATTTGCACGAAATCGGCCGGGTACCCCTCCTCACCGGGGAAGATGAGAAGCGTCTCGCCAAGAAGATGGAAGAGAGCAAGCACATCAACGAAATCAGGCAAGCCCACGTCCAGCAAAACGGCCGGGCGCCGTCCGCCTCCGAGATAATCATTGCCTTGCTCAAGGAGCTGGTGCCCATTGCTGGGATTCTCCCTTTACTTCAGGAGCACTTCGGGTTGGAGGGGACGGACAAGTTCCTGGAGGCAGTTACTAACACCAGACTTATTGGAATCGTCGATAGCACCTATGACCCTCAGATGATAATCGACCTCTCTGCCAGGCTCGGCAAGACGCCGGGTGAAACGGAACGTCTCCTCATCAGGATATCGATTGATTCCCGCCTTATTCCCAAAGAAGTCCTGAATGCCGTCGGCGCTAAGACCACGCTCAAAGATTACGAAAAAGCCATCGGCAAAGCGACCTTCCTGAAGTCGGTCCAGTCCCACGAGAAGAAGTTAGAAGACAACTTCCGGCATCTGGACCAGGAAGCCCGGAAAGCGGAGCGGCACCTTATTGAAGCCAACCTGCGCCTCGTCGTCAGTGTCGCCAAGAAGCACATCGGGCGCGGGATGTCCCTCCTCGACCTTATTCAGGAAGGCAACATCGGGTTGATGCGGGCGGTGGAGAAGTTCGACTACCGCAAGGGCTACAAGTTCAGCACTTACGCCACGTGGTGGATACGGCAAGCGCTGACTCGCGCCATCGCTGACCAGGCACGCACCATTCGCATCCCGGTGCATATGGTGGAGACCATCAACCGCCTGCTCAAGACGAGCCGCCGCCTGGCTCAGGAGTACGGCCGCGAGCCGACCTCAACCGAAATCGCCAGGGAGATGGAGATTTCCTCGGAGAAAGTGCGCGAGATAGTCAAGGTGTCGCAACTGCCCATCTCGCTCGAATCGCCCATCGGTGAAGAGGAAGACAGTCCGCTGGGCAACTCCATCGAGGACCGCAATGCCCTGCCGCCGGTCGACGCTGCCTCCAAACAGCTTCTGAAAGAGCAAATCGAAGAAGTCCTGCATACCCTGACGCCGCGGGAACAGCGTGTGCTCGTGCTGAGGTTCGGGCTTGAGGACGGCCGTAGCCGGACGCTGGAAGAAGTGGGCAAGGAATTCGATGTCACCCGCGAACGAATCCGCCAGATTGAAGCCAAGGCATTGCGCAAACTGCGCCATCCCAGCCGTAGCCGCAAGCTTAAGGACTATTTGGAATAGGTCTTTCTTGGCTGTCATTGCGAGCGCCTAGACTGTCACTCTGAGCGAAGCGAAGAGTCTTTCCATGAGATTATTCAGTCGCTACGCTCCTTCAGAATGACACACGGAAGCACATTCTTTGGAATTGCACGCGTCCCACTCGGGCTGCGTTCCTCGCAATGACATCAGAGGGGCTTACTGGAAGGCCTTGAGCATATTGGGCGGCAGCTTGCCCTTGGCGCCCATCTTCATCAGCTTTTGAATCTGGCTGAACTGGTTGAGGAGCTGGTTAACGTCCTGTGGTGTTGTGCCGCTGCCCTTGGCGATGCGCCGGCGCCGGCTGCCCCCGATAATCGACGGGTTACGCCTTTCCTCAGGCGTCATCGACAGGACAATCGCCTCGACTTTCTTAAGCTGTTTTTCCTCGCCCCCTTCGGTAAGCCGCCCGGCGACTTTGCCGAAGCCGGGAATCATATCGAGAATCTGCCCGATTGGCCCCATTTTCCGCACCGCTTTGAGCTGGTCGAGAAAGTCATCAAGGTCCAGGGTGGCGGTCTGGACTTTCTTCTTTAGCTCCTGCACCTGCTTCTCATCGAAGGAGGCTTCCGCCTTCTCGATGAGGGTCAGAACGTCGCCCATACCCAAAATGCGGGAGGCGAGACGGTCCGGATGGAAGGCCTCGAAGGCATCCACCTTCTCCCCGATGCCGATGAACTTGATGGGCACGCCGGTGACCCAGCGGATGGATAGCGCGGCGCCGCCACGGGCATCACCGTCCATCTTGGTCAGGATGAGACCGGTGAGGTTGACCCTGGCGTGGAACTCCTCGGCAATGCGCACTGCTTCCTGGCCCGTCATCGCGTCGACCACGAGCAGGATTTCCGTGGGATTGAGCACCTGCTTGACCTGCGCCAGCTCCGCCATCATCTCTGCATCGATGTGCAGTCGACCCGCCGTGTCGACAATCACCCAGCTGGCGGCGATATTCCGGGCTTCCGCCAGCCCGTGGGCGCAGATGTCTTTGCTGGGCACACTGGTAGCTTCGTGGTAGACCGGGATTTCCAGTTGTTTGCCGAGAGTGACCAACTGCTCCACTGCCGCCGGGCGGCGGTTATCCACGGCTACCAGCAACGGTCGCTGTCCGGACCGCTTCAGGTGTAATGCCAGCTTGGCGCAGGTGGTCGTCTTGCCACCACCCTGAAGTCCCACCAGCATCACAATGGAGGGTGGGTGGGGCGACGTGTTCAATCGACTCTGCCCGCCGCCGAGGAT
>JBGOXU010000157.1:0-3466 GCA_041479305.1 Dehalococcoidia bacterium | reverse complement strand
TCCTGGGGTCAATTTACGGCGGGTTCGCCACGCCTACCGAGGCCGGCGCGGTGGGCAGCCTGGGGGCGCTGTTCTGCGCGGCGGTCTACCGTAAGGTTAACTGGAAGATGCTCAAGGAATCCGTTTTTGTAACGACAGAGGCTACCTGCATGATGTCCTGGATTGCTTTTGGCTCGTTAACCTTGGCGGCCGTGTACGGGCTCGCCGGCGGCACTGAGTTCATCAAGAGGCTGATGGTAGCCCTTCCGTTGAGCCCGCTGGCGCTTATCTTTGCCATGCAGTTGATTCTTCTCTTCCTGGGTTTCATACTTGACTGGCTGGGCATTCTGTTCCTGACCATACCACTCTTCGCCCCTGTCGTTACTGCGCTGGGTTTTGACCTGGTCTGGTTTGGCGTCCTTTTCGTCATCAATATCCAGATGGCTTACCTGACGCCGCCCTTTGCGCAATCCGTGTTCTACGTCAAGGGGGTAGCGCCTCCGGAAATCACCATGGGCGACCTGTATAAGTCCGTCTGGGCTTTTGTGGCCATCATATTCGTCACTCTTCTTCTGGTGCTGTTCTTCCCCCAGTTAGCTTTGTGGCTGCCTAACCAGATGATAGCAAAATAGGCAGGCGCGGAGGAAGCATCGCAGCCCGGGAGAGAGGAGGAGCGCTGTGTTCGATTTCAAGAAGCTTGAGCAGAGCCTCATCAGCGGCGATATTGAGAAGACGGAAGAACTGACTCTGGCGGCGCTTAAGGCCGGCGTCCCCGCCAAAGAAATCCTGGATAAAGCCCTCGCCCCGGGGCTGGACGAGGTGGGCCGGCGCTTCCAGCAGGGCGAATTCTTCTTCCCCGAGCTGCTCGTGGCTGGCGAAGCCATGAAGACAGCGATGGCGCGGCTCAAACCGGCCCTGGCCAAGCCGGGCGCCGGCGGCGCCCTCGGGAGGTACGTCATCGGCACAGTCAAGGGCGATATCCACGACATCGGCAAGAACATCGTCATGATGATGCTGGAGGGGAACGGCTGGGAAGTGACCGACCTGGGCATCGATGTCCCCGCCGAAGCCTTCGTCAAAGCCGTCCGGGAAAACGACGTTCAAGTTCTGGGCATGTCCGCCCTGCTGACCACCACTGTCTCCCGCCTGGTCGAGACGATTGAGATGTTGAAAACGCAGGGACTGAGGAAAAAGGTCAAGGTGATGGTCGGCGGCGTCTCTGTCAACCAGGCGTATGCCGATAAAATCGGCGCGGATGGCTACGGCAAGGACGCCGTGGAAGCCGTCATCAAGGCGAGAAAGCTCATCGGAAAGTAAGAGGTGCGATAATGAACGGTCTGGAGAGAATCACCAGGGCGCTCAAGCGGCAGGAGCCGGACAGGGTGCCCCACTTTGAGCTTGGCATCCACGAAAAAGTCAGGGAAGTCATCAAACCCGGCGCCTCCTACGAAGATTTCGTCGAGTTTATGGACATCGATGCCATCGGCGTGGGCGACCTGACCAACGCCACCCGGTTCACGCCCATTGATGAAGCCAAAAAGGTCTACCGCGACCAGTGGGGCGCCATCGTGAGATTTTCCGAGGAGGCCGCCCCAATGCCGGCTGAGGCTCCCATCAAGACCGAAAAAGACCTGGAGAAGTACGTGCCGCCCGACCCCGATGAGGACTGGCGCTACGATAACCTGCGTAAGGCGGTCAAGCGCTTCAAGGGACAGAGGGCAATCTTCGCCGGCGCCACGGATGTGTTCAACATCGTCAAAGACTATATGCGCGGCGATATCGGCCTGTTCACCGATATGATACGCCACCCCCAGCTCATCCACAGTCTGATGGACATCGTGCTCAAGTACCATCTCCGGTATATGAAGAACTGCCGTGAAGCCGGCGCCGACTTTTTTTTCATCAACGGCGATTACGCGGTGACCAATGGGCCGATGGTCTCCGTGAAAATGGCCGCCGACTTCCTGATGCCGAATCTCAAAGCGATGGTCGCGCAGTCGCACGCCCTGGGCTGTCTCTGCTTCAAACACAGCGATGGCCATCTCTGGCCGCTCTTCGAGCAGATAATCGAGACCGGCGTGGACGGAATTCACCCCATCGACCCCGAAGCGGGTATGGACATGGGGGAAGCCAAGGCGAAATACGGCCAGAAAGTCTGCCTGCTGGGGAACGTCGATTGCGGGCCGCTGTTGACCTGGGGCAAACCGGAAGAAGTCCGTGAGGCGACGAAGGAGTGCCTCCGCAAGGGGGGCAAGGGCGGCGGCCTCATCTGCATGTCCAGCAACTCGATTCACAGCGGCGTGAACCCGCAGAACTACGTCACGATGGTGAAGACTATCCAGGAGTACGGCACGTACCCGCTGGAAAAGAACTTCAAGAACCTGGTCGTGCCCGGCAGCGGCAAGTGGTCGTAAGGACCGACTAATTACCAGCCCTTCATACTGATAAACGCCACGGTCATTGGTTTGGTGGTTTTGACGGTTGGTTTGAGAGGTGTGGGCATATCCTGAAGCTAGAGCACAAAAAAGTATTTTGGGACAATTATAGCACGTCATGAGGTAGTAATCTCAGGAAGCTAAGTCAACTGCTCCAATTATCTGGTATGCGCTATCAGTACAATTGATTTGGGCGATTTTAGCCGCAACAATTTTCAAAAAGGGAAACAAATCGAAGCTAGTCAGACGTGAGTTGTTTCCAACATTATGTCAACTTTACGTCAAGTGTTACCTGGATTCCGTCTTGCGACGGAATGGTTGGTTGGCGTCAAAAGGCTTACGTGTTAATCGAGGCACAGGTCGGAAAGACAAAACGGGTTGTTGAGGCTATCCGCAAGTTACAAAGGGTGGTATCGGTTGATGCTGTAACTGGCCCCTATGATGCTATTGCTATAATACAGGGAGAGACTCTGAATGATATTGGAGAGCTAATTGTGTTAAAGGTGCACCCTGTTGCTGGTATTTCCAGAACCGTGACTTGCCTGGCGCTGTAGCTATCCTACGAGGGACAGTCCTTATTGGGGAGGGTAAAGAGAAAGCTAGGCGCCGAAAAGTGATAGCCCAGCCAGCGGACTGGAGAGGAGTTCGCCTCCATTACGACATGCAACACAGTTGACGTTTGCTATGGAAATTTTTCGGATTCCTAAAAAAACAGCAAGGGACATTTATAGGGGACTAATGAAGTACAGTGGCATAATGCTGATTATGTATAGCGCCGAGGAAAGACTCCGCAAGCGAAGAAACAGAAATCATTCTATTGAGTCTTCCGATACCAAATCAGACGGGAGGAAGGAATGAGCGTAAAGGTGGTGGAAGTTAGTGTTGAGCTTTGCCTGCAAGACGGTTTACACATACAAGCCTAACCAAAGCAGTTAAAGAAAGGGATAAACGAAAACTTAGAGAAATAAGCTAGTCGAGGCAGATTGGGGGAGACTACGAAAGGAGGTCAAAATGTACGAGAGAATACTTGTTCCATTGGATGGTTCTGACGT
>JBGOXU010000156.1:0-3472 GCA_041479305.1 Dehalococcoidia bacterium | reverse complement strand
TCAAAAACTCGGGCAGGCGTTTGTCCAGCTTGGGGGAGGAGACCAGCTCGGCGGGGTTGGCTCCGAGGACTTCTTCGCGTACCAGGTAGCGGAAGAAGGAGCGGACGGCGGACAGCTTGCGGGCAATGCTCGGCTTGACGACGCCCGTCCTGGTCAGCCAGGAGAGGTAATCGCGGATGACGGCTTTATCCACTAAATCCAGCGACTCTATTTTCCGGGATTTGAGGAACTGGAAGAAGCCCTTCTCCTGGCCCCGCTTGTAGTTGCCGAGCAGGTCGTTAACATAGTTGCGGACGGTGTAGGGGGAGGCATTCTTTTCCGCCTGCAGGTAGTTGATATAGCGATTAAAGAGTTCTTGCATATCAATACAAACGTATCAGAAGTTGATTCATCGCCCCAAGAACAAAAGTGCCTGTTCCCGATGAAATCGGGACGAAGCAATCCGCATCCCCGTCTATCACAGACGGATTGCTTTGGGGCTTCGCTCCTCGCAATGACAAATCATGTAACATCATTTTATGCGCTCGGTCTAGTTCTGCTGGACCTTCATCCTATGACTGCACTTAGTGCACCGTGCCCAATCCTCCCCGGATTTGGTCATCAGGCTGCCGCACATGGGGCAGGGCTGGGGGAGGGGCTTGAAGCTGGTGGCGAACTTGCACTCCGGGTAACGACTGCACCCGTAGAAGACCTTCTTCTTTTTGCTGAGCATCTGGAGCAGCTCGCCTTTGCCGCACTCCGGGCACTTGACGCCGGTGCTGATGCGGTAGGGTCGAGTATACTTGCACTCGGGATAGCCGCTGCAAGCGAGGAACTTGCCGAAGCGACCGGTCTTAATGACGATGGGTTTGCCGCACTTCGGACATGCCTCGCCAATCTGCTCGTCGGCGATTTTGACTTTCTCGATGACCTGGGTCGCCTTATCGAGGCCTTTCTGGAAAGGTATGTAGAAATCGCGGATGACGCTCACCCAGTCTCTCTTGTTGTCCACAATCTCGTCGAGTTCCTCCTCCATCCGGGCGGTAAACTTGATGTCGACAATATCGGCGAAGTGCTGGTTGAGCAAATCATTGACGACGAAGCCAAGCTCGGTGGGCTGGAAGAATCCCTTGACCCTGGTGACGTACTCCCGGTCCTGGATGGTGGATAGAGTGGGGGCGTAGGTGCTGGGTCGACCGATGCCGTTCTGCTCGAGCGTCTTGACCAGGGTGGCTTCGGTGTAGCGAGGCGGCGGCTGGGTGAAGCGCTGGTCGAGGAAGACTTCAATCAGCTTTAGCTCATCGCCTTTCCTGAGGACGGGCAGGGCGACTTCCTTCTCTTCGTCAGCTTCGTCTCTGCCTTCAATATAGACGATGATGAAGCCCGGGAAGACATTCACCGAGCTCTGCATTCTCAGCAGGTAGCTGGCCTTGGGTCGTTTGGCTTCAATATCGATGGTGGTGCTGTCAAAGATTGCCGCGGCCATCTGGCTGGCGACCATCCGCTTCCAGATGAGGTCGTAGAGGCGGTACTGGGTGGCCGTCAGGTATTGCTTGATTGCCGCCGGCTCGCGGTGGATGCGGGTGGGACGGACGGCTTCGTGGGCTTCCTGCGCCCCTTTGACTTTGGTGGTGTAGAAACGGGCGCGGGGCGGCAAATACTCAGCGCCGTACTTCTCCTTGACATAATCTCTGGTCTCCGCCAGCGCCGACGAGGCGACGTGGGTCGAGTCGGTGCGCATGTAAGTGATGAGACCGACGTTACCTTCCTCGCCGACGGGTAAGCCTTCATAAAGCTGTTGAGCGATGGCCATCGTCTGCTTGGCGGTGAAGTGGAGCTTGCGCCAGGCTTCCTGCTGGAGGGTGGACGTGATGAAAGGCGGCGCCGGCTGGCGCGTGACCTTTTTGGTGCCTACTTTCAGAACGGAGTAGTCGGCTTTTTCCAGTTCTGCTTTGAGCCTGCTGGCTTCCGTTTCGCGGGGGACTTCCAGCTTCGTGCCATCAGCCAGGCCGACGAGCGTGGCGCGGAATGACTTCTTTTCCGCCTTCTTGCTCAGTTCGGCTTCAATGACCCAGTACTCCACGGGTTTGAAAGCCTGGATTTCCCGCTCGCGGTCGACGACGATGCGGACCGCGACCGACTGTACCCGTCCGGCGGAAAGGCCGCGCCTGACCTTGCGCCAGAGCAGTGGGCTGATTTTGTAGCCGACCAGCCTATCGAGGACGCGGCGCGCTTGCTGGGCGTTGACCAGCTGCATATCGATGTCGCGGGGGTGCCGGAAAGCCTCCTCAACGGCTTCCTTGGTGATTTCGTGGAAGACGACACGCTGGTAAGACGCGCCGTCCCGGGTCACCTCCGTCAGGTGCCAGGCAATCGCCTCGCCTTCGCGGTCGGGGTCGGTTGCCAGGTAGACGGTGGACGCTTCCTGGGCCGCTTTCTTAAGCTCATTGACGATTTTGGCTTTGGCTTTGGGAACAACATAGCGCGGCGCGAAGTTGTCGTCAATCTCAACGCCTAAATCGCTCTTGGGCAAATCGCGGATGTGCCCGAGCGACGCCTTGAGAGTGTAGCCCCGCCCCAGGATTTTGCTCAGGGTGCGGGCTTTGGCCGGTGATTCAACGATAACGAGTTTCTTCATATTAATCGATTTTAACTTTATACTCCTGTCTCAGTTCGCGCGCCAGGACGTAGCTCATCGGGCCGACCTGCTTGACCATACCCTTCAGCTCCATCATCGCCAGGGTGCTGCTGACGGTGGCGACGGGCAGACCGCTGGTGCGGCAGACTTCATCGATGTGTGTCGGTTCGGGGCGCAACTGCTTGAGCAGTGCCGACTCCGTGTCCGTGGCGGGCAGGACTTCTTTCATTTCCAGTTGCTGGGCGACGGCAGTCAGGTTCAGCTCTTCGAGGATATCGCTATAAGACCGAACCAGCTTGGCGCCTTCCTGGATGAGATGGTTGGTGCCGCGGCTGGCGGGCGATAGGATGCTGCCCGGCACGGCGAAGACTTCCCGGTTCTGCTCGATGGCGAAGTTCGCCGTTATCATTGCCCCACTGGTGACATCTGCTTCGGTGATGAGGACGCCCAAGCTCATCCCGCTCATAATGCGGTTGCGGCGGGGGAAGTTCTCCGCCTTGGGCTTGGTCCCCAGGGGATACTCGCTGATGATGGCGCCCTGCTGGATGATACGCTTGGCCAGGTTCAGGTTCTCGCTGGGATAGACGGCATCCAGCCCGCAGCCGGAGATGGCGATGGTCCGGCCGCCGGCATCGAGCGCCACCTGGTGGGCGATGGTATCAATCCCTTTTGCCAGCCCGCTGACGATGGTGATTTTATTGCGGACCAGGTCGGCGACAATCTCCTCGGTCACCTGCCGGCCGTAGACGGTGGCCCGCCTCGTGCCGACGACAGAGATGCACCACTCGTCCTCGGGGAGCAAAGTGCCGCGGATGTAGATGACGGGGGGATAGTCATAAATCTCCTTGAGGCGGG
>JBGOXU010000155.1:0-3472 GCA_041479305.1 Dehalococcoidia bacterium | reverse complement strand
TCCTTGGAGAAGTAAGAATGGAAAGAGACAAATGGAGTAGTCTGGTCTGGTTAGGGCTGGGAATTATTATCTGTATCGGTTCCCTGCAGCTTTCTTTGGGAGAGGTCCACCATCCGGGGCCCGGTTTTCTTTCTTTTTATGCCGGGCTGATCGTGGGGGTATTGGCGCTGGTTGCCCCCGCCGCCACCAGCTCCTTTACCGGCGCGGGGTTGATATCGTGGACGGTGAGGGGATATTTGGATTTGACTAGGTTAAGGGCCATCCCTTTGCCCATTAAGCCCAGACCGATGAAACCGATTTTCTTCATTACTGCCTCCGCTAATAGTCGCTCCCGGCGCTAGACGAAAGTGAACAGACGCTTTGGGTTCTCAATCATTATGGTGTCTATCTGTTTCTGGGTTATGCCCTTGCTCAGCATAAGTGGCACTGCGTTGTTCAGGATGTGGGCATAGCCCCGACCGCCGTACTTGGCGCGCCAGCTCTTGTAGCAGATGTCCTGCGCGACGAAAATCTGCTTGAGGAAGCCTTCATCGATGAGCTTCATTATCTCGTAAATGCGCTGGACATCGTTCGGGAGGTCGATGCCGGAGCCTTTGTACAGGGTCAGGGGGACATAGCCCTCCCAGCCGAACACGTCATACTCGAGGTAGCAGCCGGCTTTAGCAATCTCAACGCGGGACTTGTGGGTGCGGACGCGGTTATCGATGTGGCACACGATGACGCGGCTCAGGTCGGCGCCGGCTTTGTCCAGGATTTCGACGCATTCCAGGGCGGCAACATCGTTCTTGCGGCCCGGATGGACGCTGAGCGGCGCGCCGGTCAGTTTTTGCGCCTTGGCGGCGGCGATGAGCGCCTTCTTCTCGTTCTTGTCCAACGGCCAGGAGCAGCCGATTTCGCCGATGAGGCCGGCTTTAATGCGGGTATCGTCCACGCCGACGTTGACATCGCGGACAATCTCCTCCACGATGTCGCCTACGGTCTTCTCCGGCATATCTTTGGGGTGGCTGCCGACCAGGTAATGCCCGGCGCCCATAATAATGTTCAGTCCGGTGGCGCGGGAGACGCGGGCCAGCGCTTTAGGGTCGCGGCCGATGCCGACGTTGGTAACATCGACGATGGAACCGCCGCCGGCCAGCTTGAAGAGCATCGCCTCCTCAATGGCTTCCTGCTCATCAACCATATTCATATTGTCCAGGTTCTGGTTGGTGTGATAGTGGAGCCAGTTGAGGATTTCTATGCTGACGGGTTTGTAGGCGAGGGCTTTGTCTGTGGCCGGAGTGGGTTCGGCGAAGTTGGCGGGACCGTGGGCGATGAAGAGGTGTTCGTGGGGCAGGGTGATTCCGAGAGTCTTGGGGTCAATCAGTCCGAGGACAGTCTGGGCTTTTCCGGCAAACCTGGATACTGGCATTCTTTATCTCCTTTATCTCCTCTGTTGATTTTTGACCGCCGATTTGGTCGCCAGGTAAATCTCCGAAGGTCTCATCTCCTTCAGCACACGCAAGCCAACGACAGATTCTGCGGTGGGGAAATCGCCGGACGGCATATTTGATGAAATACTATTGCAGTGGGAGGACTTTGTCAAGAGCGAAACGTGTTTCAGGGAAGCGGTAAGGCACCGCCATCCTCGGCGGCGGCGGCACGCCCGAAGTAGCGGTAAACCTCCACAACAGTGGCCGTAAGGGGCACGGCGAGGAGAAGACCCCAGAAGCCCGCCAGGTAAGCGCCCAGGACGAGCAGGACGATAACGATTGATGGGTGTAATTTCATGTAATGCGATTGAATCCGGGGCACGAGAAAGACGATTTCAAGCAACTGGACGGCCAGGAAGAGAATGGCGACGCCGATTACCTTGGAGGGCGCCACGGCCAGGGTAACAACGATGGCGACGGCGGCGCCAATCCACGGGCCGATAGTGGGAACAAGCTCCGTGGCGGCGGCGACAATGGCCAGCATCGGAGCGAAGGGAACTCGCAACAGAAGCAGTCCGGCCAAATCCATCACCCCGACGATTAAACCCAGTGTGAGGGCGGTACGGATATAGCGACCGAGCACCTTCTCGACAATTGACATAATATCGCGCATGTGGTCGGATACGTGGTGCGGCAGACCGGCATAGAAGGCGTAGCTCAGCTTCTCGCGGTCCTTCAGGACGTAAAACAGGAATAGGGGTATTGACGCCAGTCCGATGAGCAGACCGATGGTTGCCGGAATCAGGGTAAGGCTTTTCATCAGGGCATTGTTCACGGCTTTGACCAGGGCATCGCCAATTTGCAGGACGTAGGAGTCAACCCGGTCGCGGATTTGCTCCGGAAACATCTGTCTGACCGCCTCGGTCCATTGCTGAAGTCGCTCGACGGCGCCGACGTAATACTGGGGGGCATTCTCGGCCAGGGTGGCGAAGGCGTTGGAGACAACGCCGAACAGAACGAAGGCAATGACGCCAATGACCGCCAGGATTACCAGGTAGAAAAGGAGGATGATGGAAGCACGTTTGGCTTCCAGCCACCGGCCCTGGTGGGGCAGCCGCTTTTCAATCCAGGAGATGAGCGGCATGAGCAGATAAGCCATCAGGAAGCCGAGGAAAAAGGGTAAGAGTACGGTGCGCAAGGCGTAGAGCACAAAAAATCCCGCAATCAGCACTGCGGTCAGCACCAGAAGATGTGAATGCCGCTCCCGGGTGTGCCTGATGTAGTCGACCAATACGTTTTCCCTTCCCCTTGCCTCGCCCTCTTTCTTGCGCTGGAGCCGTTAAGCCTCGCGCCGTCTCAACTCGCCGGCTTTCCCTTTGGCTTTCTCGACCAGGTTCTCGGCTTTTATCTTGACGTCCTCAGCCCGCTCTTTGATGAGCTCCCGGGTAACGTTGCCCTTGTGCGGGGCGTAAAGGATGCCAATCGCCAGACCGATGAGGGTCCCCGCAACTAGACCAATGCCGAAAGCGCCGATTGAATCTCTTTCCATTTTGCCTCCTTCTTATTTCGTGATTCTCAACTGTCTATGTTTGAGGTGGGAAAGGGGACTGAGCGAGGAAGCTCTTGAGATAGTCGATGACTTTGACCGGGGTGGGGTCGACCGGAGTCAGGAGAGCCAGATAGAAGCTGACATAATCGCCAAAGAGGAGCAGGCTGATTGCCTGGGCGAGAGGTCCGTCTCCACTGGCTTCGATAGTCCGGTGCGTGATTCCCGCATCGCTAAGAAGCTTCGCCGTCGCCTGGTAGCGGAGCTGGGTGCGGGGGTGCAGTAAGGCGGAATGCAGGAGAAGCACGGTCAGGACTTTCTTTGCCTCCTGCGGGTAAGGGTAGCCGACCACGGCGTTATGATTGAGCTCGGGAAGGACTTCATAGAAAGCCCAGGCTTTGCTGTTCTCGTTCAGCTGGGTCTTCCAGCGCCGCGCCACCGGCGAAAGCGTTTCCGCGCCGTAGAGCACCGTGACGCGACCCACCAGTTCAGTCGCCAGGCGCTTGGCCGGGTTGGA
>JBGOXU010000154.1:0-3502 GCA_041479305.1 Dehalococcoidia bacterium | reverse complement strand
TTTGTGCTGCTCTTCGTCCTGGCGCATACCGGCCATCATATCGTCTCCGCCATGCTGACACCGCTCATGCCCTACATCCGGGATGAGTTTACCCTGGATTACACACAGGTCGGCGTGCTCACTGCGGCTTACAATCTGGCTTATGGTCTGAGCCAGCTCCCCGCGGGCTGGCTGGCCGACCGACTCGGTCCCCGGGTTGTCCTGACGATTGGCGTTGCCGGGGTCGCCCTGGCCGGACTTCTGGTTGGTGTTTCACCCAACTATATTCTACTGGCTGTTTTCCTGGTGCTGATGGGCATCGCCGGCGGCGGCTATCACCCATCCGCGTCGCCACTGGTCTCAGCCGCGGTGGAGACCAAGGACCGGGGCAAGGCCCTGGGTATTCACCAGATTGGCGGCTCCATCAGCTTCTTCGTCGCGCCGCTCATCGCGGCTGGCCTGGCCGCGGCGCTGGGCTGGCGGGGCTCATTCCTGGCAATCTCTATCCCGACAATCGTCTTTGGCATCATCTTTTTTATGCTTCTAGGCAGGCTGGGATACGCCCGAAGGGCAAAACCAAAAACAAGCGCGGGGGAGACCAAGACACTACAGTCTGGACAGATGTGCCGCCTGGTTGCTGTGCTCACCCTGGGTATCAGCAGTATGGTCTTGCTTTACTCCAGCATGTCATTCATACCGCTGTACCTCGTTGACCACTTTAGCATCAGCAAGCAAGCGGCGGCGGCGATGCTGGCGCTCTGTGTCTCAGGTGGACTGTGGGCGGGGCCCCTTGGTGGCTATCTATCCGACCGCATCGGGAAATTGCCCGTGCTGGTGGCGGCAGGTATCATTGGAGGTCCGGCAATCTACCTGATGAATGTGGTGCCTTTTGGCTGGACTTTTTCCGCGGTGTTGATACTGATTGGTATGGCCCAGTACCTGAGTATGCCGGTAGTTGAGGCCTACATCCTGAGCCACGTCTCGGAAAGCAAGCGCTCAACGGTCCTGGGTATCTACTACCTGGGCAGTCGCGGAGGTCCCGGCGTCATCACGCCGGCCATCGGTTTTCTCATTGACCGCTTCGGCTTCTATGACGCCTTCACGATTGTCGCCACGGCGATAGTAGCCATCACCGTGGTGGCGGCTTCCGTCTGCTTGTGGAAACGAGAATTGAACCTGACGAATAGATAAGAAGGTCTATAGGTTCACCCTGTCATTCTTTTTCCCTGGAAGGATGACAATCTCAATCGAACTGCCCCATAAAAAGCCCTGTGATTTCAAGGCAGTAACCTCACCCCCTCAATCCCCCTCTCCTATGCAGGAGAGGGGGAGAAAAAAGAAAGAGGGGTTAGCACCCCTTCAGGGAGAACCCCTCAGGGTGAACCCTCTTGACGCCCTTCAGGGTGGTTCCAGTGATGTCACCAGAACTGAACCCTTCTGGGTGAACCCCGCTTCTTGTTTCCACTGTCATTGTCCTTCCCTGGAAGGATGGCAATCTCAATGGGTCTGTTGAAAGTTGCCTGGGAGATTCTTCCCCTTCTCTGGAAGGGTCAGAATGACACTGGGAGGTCTCACAGGTCAGCAGACATCCTTAATGGCGAAGTCCAGCCCCAGCTCGGTCAGCTTCTCTTTCGTCGGGTTGCCGGTCTTCAGGTCCCAGCCTCGATAGGTATAGTAGTCGTCCTTGAGACGTTCCAGGACTTCCTTCGGTATGTAGCTCCCCTTCATCGGACCTTCGGGAATCGGCTCTTCCATAAAGCGCGGTGGCAACTGGTCATCGGCGCGGGTGAAGCCTTCCCGGGCGGCAAAACAGCGAATCATGTTCCACTGTCTTTCGGCAACCTTCCTGGCTCCGGCGTAATCAAGCTCCCAGCCGGTCACCGCGTTCAGGGCGTTTATGGTGTTCTGGCTGATTTTGCCCGGACCCCAGATGGGTTCGCCGAGGTGGCACACCAGCATGGAATCGCAGAGAATCAGCCAGTGATTGACCTCGGCGGCAAGGGCGCCCTTGCCCTCCAGCACCTTACGGTCGACCGCGCCGCTCTTTTCCATTGTCGGGCGGATGTCGTGATGGCTGCCGCCGCGGGGACCGGTGGCATAACCCACCGCCGCCGCCGGGAAAGGGCGGCAGGTATGCCCGGGCCACTCCAGGCCTTTGTTCTGAATGGCAAAACGGTGGCTGCCCTTGCCGACAATCCGAGATGCCTCCCGCGTTCCCTTTGCCAGCAGGGCGCCCAGACCCTCGCGCTTGCCTATCTTCTCAATCATTTCGAGCATACCGTCAGCGTTGCCAAATTTCAGGTCGATGCCGCCGGTATCTTCTTTAGTGAAGATGCCGTTTTCGTAGCATTCCATCGCCCAGGCAATGCACATCGCCGTGGAAATCAAATCGATGCCGTAGTGGTCGCACAGCTCATCCGCCTTGCAAAGCACCTCGATGTTGTCCACTTCGCAGATGCTGCCGAAGCCGTAAATCGTCTCGTAGTCGGCGCCGTTGATAACCGACTTATACTTTCCGCTGGGCACAACGCTGTACTTGGTGCAGTTGATGGAGCAGGCGAAGCAAGCGCGGTCGCCTTTGACCACCTTCTCCCGCATCGCCTCACCGGTGATGTTCTTCATCCCGTTGTAGACCTCGGTCTGCCAGTTGCGTGTGGGCAGTATGCCGCCGGCATTCATCGCCGCCACGTTGCGCGGCGTGCCGTACTGGGAGAGGCCCTGCACTGCCGGAGAGGTAAGGAATAGCTCATCCAGCCTGACCGCCGTGTTGTAGACCTTCAACATATTGGGTACGGTAACTGACCCTGTGCCCCGGGCCACGACTGCCTTGAGGTTCTTGGAGCCCATCACGGCACCCATCCCGCCACGTCCGGCAGCGCGGATATCGAGGAGAATGATGGCGTAAGGCGCTTTCTCCTCACCGGCTAGCCCGATAGTGGCGATATGCACCTCCTCATCGCCGACCTCTTTACGCAGGATTTCCTGCGTCTTGAAGGGGTCTTTACCCCAGAGATGAGAGGCATCCCGGATTTCCACTTTGTCATCGTCAATCCAGAGGTAGGCCGGACGCTTCGCCTTTCCCTCGATTATCACCCCGTCATAGCCGGCAAACTTAAGCTCCGGACCGAAAAAGCCGCCGAAGATGCTGTGGAAGAACGACCCCGTGTACGGCGACTTAGCGCAGACCGCCGCCCGGGAAGCGGCCGGAATCATCGTCCCGTTCAGGGGACCGGTCATGAAGACCAGCTTGTTCTCCGGACCGAGGGGGTCGATTTTGGGGGCAAGCTCTTCGTACAGAATTCGTGCGGCAAGACCGACTCCGCCGACAAAGTCGCGCGCCCGGTCCTCCCGGAGCGGTTCTTTGCGAATTTTTCCATTCGACAGATTGACCCGCAGCACCTGCCCGATGTAGCCGCCGTATTTGAAGGAACTCGTCATTGTTAGCCTCCTCCGACCGGAAATATGATGGCAATTTCATCGCCGTCGGTTATCTTTCTGTCCATGTCTACCGTGGACCGTATCA
>JBGOXU010000153.1:0-3503 GCA_041479305.1 Dehalococcoidia bacterium | reverse complement strand
GAGCCATTGCTCCGGACCGACCTGTTCGACCTGCTGACGGCGCTGCGCAATAAGGACCTCGATGTCCACCTGATTAGCAATGGTCTTCTGCTGACTGATACCGTCCTCAGCCGTCTCCGCGAACTCGACGTCAAAGTGATGATTAGCATCGATGGCGCCACCACCGCCACCTACGAGGCTATCAGAGCGGGCAGCAGTTTTAAGAAGGCGGTGGCCGCAGCTCGACGCTGTGCTGAAGCTGGGCTTCTCAGCGCCATCAACTGCACCGTGCTAAAAATGAACTACCGGGAAATACCCGGTGTTTTCGACCTTGCCGCCTCGGTGGGCGCGCCGAAGATAAACTTCATCGGGCTGAAGCCCTGCCACAACTACCCCGCCGAGCTGCTCACGGCTGAAGAATGCGGCGAGGCAATCAGACTCGCCTGCGCGGCGGCCAAACGCACCGGTCTCCAGTTCTTCTTCGACGAGCCGTTCTTCGGGGCGGTGGTCAAGGAGTGGGGACTGCCGTTACCGGCGGCATCGGGTGATGCCGGGATTGTGGCGTCAGCAACCAATGCCTGCATTTTCGGCGAGTACCTGTTCATAGAGCCAAGCGGCGATGTCAAACCGTGCAGTTTTGCACCCATCGTCGTCGGTAATGTGAAAGAGAAAAGCCTCATTGGAATATGGGACGAAATGCAGACCTCTCCCTTTTTCCGTCAGGTCAAGGAGTCGGAACAGAGGACCGGGCACTGCCGCGACTGCCAGTACCTCGCCCAGTGCAAGGGTTGCCGTTCCCGCACGCGGGTGATAACTGGCGATTGGTTTGCTTCCGACCCGGTTTGCCCGTTGCTCAAAAAGAATAGTAAAGTTAAGGAGTGTTAAATGAGAGTCCTCGGCATCGACCCCGGTACCGGCAGCTTCGACCTCTTTGGCATGGAGGGAGATAAGGTCATCCTGGACACGTCATTGTCAGTGCCGAAGGTGGCGGAAGACCCCAATATCCTGCCGGAGACAGCCGCCAAGGTTTTTCCGCTAGATGTCATCGTTGGGCCATCGGGATACGGCATACCCGTAACCCGGATAAAGGATATGGGCGATAGGGAGCTGGACCTGATGGTGCCGGATGACAAGAGCATCCCTCTCTACGGCGGTATCCGGATGGTGCTGAGACGAATGAAAGAGCAGGGTTTTCCCGTCCAGTTTACCCCGGGCGTAATACACCTGCCTACGGTTCCCGACTATCGCAAGGCAAACAAACTGGATATGGGCACCGCCGATAAGGTGTGCTGTACTGCCCTGGCGATTAGAGACCAGGCAGAGCATCTCCATATTGACTACAGCCAGACCTCGTTTATCCTGGCTGAGATTGGCTTTGCCTTCACGGCAATAATCGGCGTGGAAGCGGGCAAAATAGTCGATGGCTTTGGGGGGACGGCCGGGGGACCCGGCTTTCTTACGGCGGGCAACATCGATGCCGAGCTGGTGCTCAGGCTCAAGAGTTTCCCGGGCACCGCCATTTTCAGCGGCGGCGCCAGAGACGCCAGTGGCAAGGGCGACCTGATGCCCGAGGAAATGTCTCGGGAGCCTGAGAAGTATTCGGCGTCCTGGAATATGATGCTGGAAAGCATTGCCAGAGGTATTGCCGCCATGACCGTCGCCGTGCCCAGGCCTCGCGAGATTTTGCTTTCTGGTCGCTTGACCCGCGTCCCGCGAATTGCCCGGGCGCTGGACGCCGCACTCTCTCGATTCGGAAAGGTGAGGATAGTCGGCCGTAAGGCGAATACAGCTAAAGAGGCGGCGGAGGGGGCCTACATCATCGGCGAGGGTCTGCTCGGTGGCAAATACAAAGGCATCGTTGACGGCATGCAGTTAAAGAGCGCGCGCGGCACGATGTTCGACCATATACTAATTAAGGGCGTCGACTTTAGAAAGCCCTGACCTGGCCGGGAGGTGTCAGATGGCAGGTAAGCTACCGGTCATTTCAACCAAGGGCAAGCCCTTTGGGAGAGGCAAGCAGTACGGCACGCAGGCGCAGAAACTGGTGCGGCGCAACGTGGAAGTCTACTTTGATATGTGGCGCACCCTGTGGAACGCCGGCCGACCCGAGATTCTGAAGAAAAGCAAAGAGCTCGTCCCGGTCATCGGGGAGTACGACGCCGAAATCCTGGAAGAATTAGAAGGTATTGCCGAGGGCGCTGGCCTGTCGCTGGGGGAAATCGTCGCCATTAACTCCCGGTACGAAATCAACTTCAGCTTTGGTCTGAGCTGTGGGCAGGTGGGGGAGGGGTGCACCTCGGTTATCGCTTTGCCTTCTGTTACCAGGGAGAGGCGTACGCTAATCGGGCAGAACTGGGACTGGTTGACACGATTTCAAGAACTTAACATAATCCTGCAAGAAGAGCGGGACAACGGGCCGAACGTGGTGACGCAGACCGAGGCGGGGATTCTAGCGCACCGGGGAATGAACTCGGCGGGGGTGGGGGTCTGCTTCAACGGCCTGGCCTCGACCCGCGATAGCTTTGGCAGGACGGTGCCGTTTTTGATTATTCTGCGCGGCGTTCTCAATGCGGAGAACTATGCTCAGTCGCTTCTGGCGGTGATGCGCGCCAAATGCACGCTCTCGGCTAACTATGCCCTTGCCGCGCGGGGCGGGCAAGCCATCGACCTCGAAGTATCGCCGGTGGATGTCGGCTGTGTCTATCCGGAAGGGGGCATTCTCACCCACAGCAACCATTTCCTGGCGCTGACCAACAGAGCCGACTTTAATGACATCCTCAAGCGGGTGTACCCGGATACGCTCCACCGTTTCCAGCGTGCCCGCCAACTTCTCGAGCCGGACCGGGGGCACATCGATGTGGGTAGTTTCCGTCGGGTGTTCAGCGACCACTTCAGCTATCCGCAATCGATTTGCCGCCACCCCGACCCCAGGGCTGAGGGCATCAAGCAGTGGACAACGCTGTTCTCGATGATAATGGACCTGGACGAGCCGGCTCTGTATATTGCGGAAGGTGTGCCCTGCCAAAACGAGTACTACAAAATCTCGCCGTCCATTTTGAGCAAGGGGTAGCCCTAATCTCCCTCGCCTCTCCACCGTTTATTGAGTTTGTTGCGTCTATTGAGTTGGTCTGGGTTAAATGTTAACTCTATAAACTCCATAAACCCTGCGAGCTGTACAAACCCGAAAGGCGGCTTGCCTTCCGGCTGTCCGTCTGCTACAATGCACAATCAAAGTTCTAACTTGAGGAGGCTGCGTTATGACAAAGTATTGGTTTGACCACGTCCATATTTTGAGCAAGGACCCTTTGAAGACCGCGGAGTTCTACGAGAAAAGTCAGCTTGCCAAAAGGGAGAGCGTCAATACGCTCCCTGACGGCCGGACGTTGGTTTCTCTCTCGATGGAAGGGCCGACCGTAAAGGTATCCAACCCACGGATAAAACAGCTTGTTCCCGGCGCCCTTCCTGACGGCTGCGGGCTGGAGCACTTTGGGATGAGGACGGACAACATCGATAAGGCGATGGCG
>JBGOXU010000152.1:0-3544 GCA_041479305.1 Dehalococcoidia bacterium | reverse complement strand
CCTGCCTACGAGGGAAGGCGTCACCACCGCTCTGACAAACGACGGGAGTCGCTTAAGTCTTTCAAGTTTTCCTTCGCCTTCGGTCAAGTGGTCTGGATGCAGGAAGAAGTCTTGGATGAACTTACGGCGGCGTAGGTCACTGAGCAGGTCCTCAGAGTAATGCTGCACCTGCAAGTACCACTTCTTGCCCTCACCATGTTTATGACAAAACTCACACATCTTATCCCTCCTCTATCTCGGTTCTGGAGAACGCTGCAATCGTATTATAGTCTCGCTCTTCCCCAAAAGTAAACACATATTTTGCGGGGGGATGTCGAACAAGACTTCGACCCGTCCATCAATACCACATTGAGGATGCCCTCTATTTGAGTGGCGTAATATTGCACTTTCTAGCGTTTTGTTCAACCTGACGGTCTTGAACCCGATGAAGGAGCTGGGCTCCGGGTAGAAGCAGACCAGGGACAGTGTCTAGGCCTCGGCAATACCGCGGGCTTCGTCTGGCCTTCAGTCGTTCCGTGGAGGACCAAGTCCATCGACCGACTTTCAAGAAGAATGATTCACTGAGCCAGTAAGGCGCCTGGATTTTGATTTGGGGGTCATAAGACAACATCCTCATCAAGCGCGGAGAAACCCCACAATATGCGTATTTTGTTGCCTCCAGAGGTGGTGAGTCGTGTTATTGAGAAGAACCTTCTTCCAGCGTGGCGGTCCCTCCAGGTCGGTGGCGGTGCCACTTGCGTTATCCGCGTTATCCTGTATAATCAAGTGTTAGTGAAGAAAGCCAGCAGGACGCCAGCGCATCCGTCCCATCAAGGAAAGTCCGGGAGGCCCTGCCGAGCCAGTTAGAAAAGGAGACAAAAATGGGAAGAAAGGCGAGAATTGGCCTGACGCGCGACCTCTTCGACCAGGAGGGAAAATCGATTAGCCTGGGCCCGGGACCCAAATTGCTCGATGGAGTGCCGGAACTGGAGTGGCGGAGGTTTCCGGAATACCTGCCTGCGGTCAGCCCGGAACAGGCCCGCGGCTTTGACATGGTGATTACCTTTGCGCCCAAATGGACGCGCGATACGCTATCGCGGAGCGGGCAGCTTCTTTCCCTTCACCGCGGCGGCGTCGGCTACGATATGGTTGATGTGCCTGCCTGCACTGATGCCGGCGTGGCGCTATTTATTATCCCGAACGCCGTTCGCCGCCCCGTGGCAACGGGCATCCTGGCTTTTATCCTCGCTCTGGGGACGAGGCTGGTCATCAAGGACCGGCTGACCCGTGCCGGAAAGTGGGAGGCGGGGAGACAGCACTGTCCCGGCGTGGGGCTGACAGGCAAGACCCTGGGGTCGATTGGCGTGGGCAACATCGGGCACGAGATGTTGAAGCTCATCAAACCCTTCGGGATGAAGTACATCGCCTATGACCCGTATCTCAAGCCCGGGGCGCTTGCCGACCTCGATGTGAAGCTGGCGGACATGGACACCGTCCTCCGCGAATCGGATTTCCTGAATATCAGCTGTCCGCTCAACGAGAAAACGCGTCATCTGATTGGCGAAAAAGAACTGAGAAAGATGAAGCCGACGGCCTTCCTGATAAACACCTCGCGCGGGCCTGTCGTTGACGAAGCCGCGCTGGTGCGTGCTCTGCGTGAGGGCTGGATTCAAGGCGCCGGCATCGATGTTTTTGAGCAGGAGCCCACGCCCCTGGACAACCCGCTGTTCAAGCTGGAAAACGTCATCGTCACGCCGCACTCCATTGCCTTGACCGACGAGTTCTATACCATCATGTGGGAGGACATCACCCGGCAGATTGTCCAGATGATGCGCGGCGAGAAACCGGCGACGCTGGTGAACCCGGATGTCTGGGACAAACCACAGTTCCAGTCCAAGCTGAAGAAATTCCACGAAGCAATTGCTTAGGCTGCGCGCTCCGGTTAACCAGGGAAAGGGTATGGTGTGAGGGTAAGGGAAGACAGCCAGACTGGTAAGAAGACCTCCTGGGGCTTGCTGGTGGGCGTTGGCTTAATCTCGTTCAGCCTGCTTGCCCTTGAGATTACGCTGACCCGCCTCCTTTCCGTGATGCTCCTCTACCATTATGTCTTCATTGTCGTCTCGCTGGCCTTGCTCGGGCTGGGCGCCGGCGGCATCTTTGTCTACCTCTTCCGCCGTAACCTGACGGCTGAAGCCCCTCGATATGACGTCCTGGCAAAATCCGCCAGCCTGATTGCGCTTTCCATCCCGCTTGCCGTCCTCATCATTGTGCTGGTCGGCTATGTTGAATTCCTCGGGAATGCCATTCTTGTCTACTGCGTCCTGCTATTTGTCCCGTTTTTCTTTGCCGGCAAGCTTTTCGCCGAGGTCTTCCGTATGTTCCCGGCGATGAGCGCCCGCATCTATGGCGCTGACCTGACCGGCGCGGCGCTGGGTTCTCTGGGTGTCATCTTCCTTCTTGACGCGCTAGGGGCAATCAACACCAGCTTTTTGCTGGGCATGGTTGTGGGCGCGGCGGCGCTACTTTTTGCCTCAAAACTGCTTGGGCGAAGTACACGACAGGTAATTGCCTCCGCCGGCAGTCTTCTGCTCACGGTGGCCATTCTCGGCGCGAACATGCTGGGCGCCTACTTGCCCGATGTTCCCATCGTGGACGTCAGTCCGGGCAAAGAGATGAGCCTCGCCATCAGTGAGCCCTCCAGCCAAGGCGAAATAATCGAATCCCGGTGGAGCGCCTTCGGCCGCACCGACCTGGTCAAGTTCAATCAGCGTCCCGGGCAGATGAAGCTCTATGTTGATGGCACGGCCGGCTCGCCGATGTACCAGTTTACCGGCAACCTGGGCGACCCGGGGGAAGAAGTGAGCCGACTCAAAGACACTTTCCCCGGCTACTTCCCGTTCTTTTTTCTTTCCCCCGCCGAAAAGCAGAACGCCCTTCTCATTGGTCCGGGGGGCGGGCGGGATATCGTGATGGCGCTGATGGGCGGTATCGAGGAAATCACCGCCGTCGAAGTAAACGCCGACCAAATCGATATTGTGCGCGCTTACTCCGAGTACAACGGCGGTATCCTTACTGGATTCAGCAACGTCAGGGTGGTGGTTGACGAAGGCAGGAATTTTCTCAAACGCCAGCAAGAGCAGTACGACCTGATTTTCCTCAGTCTGCCGGTTACTCAGACCAGCCGTAGTCTGGAAGGATATGCCCTTACCGAGAACTTCCTGTTCACCACTGAATCGATTAGCGATTACCTGGAGCACCTGACGGACGAGGGCCAGCTAATCGTGGTCAGCCACGACGATTTTACCACCTGGAAGCTCTTAGCCGTGTCGCTGGCGGCTCTGGAGGAAAAAGGGTTCTCCACTCAAGCCGCGATGGAACGAATTTATCTGCTGGGTTTGAGCACGCCGGGGACTTATCCCCTTTTCGTGCTCAAGAAAGCGCCGCTGGCGCCGGCGGAAGCCGCAATCCTTCACGAGAAAATGCGCCAGCTGGGGTATGCGCCGACCTTATCCTATTTCCCCCAGATTAAGGAAAAGGGGATGGTCAACGAGTTACTTTTTGACCT
>JBGOXU010000151.1:0-3544 GCA_041479305.1 Dehalococcoidia bacterium | reverse complement strand
TGCCTATCTCTTCAACAAGGACGTCTGGGCCAAATTGCCTGACGACCTGAAGGGCCTCATCGAGGAGTGCACGCTGGCGGAGTGCGATAGGTTCATGGCGCTAATGTCCAAACTGGACAAGGAAGCCGTGGATAAGTATAAAGCCTACGGCGTAGGGGTAGCCCCCATTCCAAAAGACATCGAGGACGAGGTCATCAAGCAGGCGGACATTTTCTACAAGGAGGAATCCGCCAAAGACCCGTTCTTCGCCAAAGTGTACCAGTCCCAGCGTGATTTCCAGAAATCGATAAGAAGCACTTTCTCTCGTCTCTAGTCGACACAAGCCCCCTCCGGGGGACGTCTCTCGGAGGGGGCTAATAGAAGCTGGATGTAGAATGAAGAACTTCTTGAACTTTATAGACTCACTTAACGCTTGGACAGGGAAGATTATTCGTGTCCTTGCGGTGGCGCTGGTTCTGGTCATGACTGTTGAGGTCACGATGCGCTACGTATTTAACCATCCCACGATGTGGGGATACGAGACAAGTATCATGGTCGGCGCCGCCATGTACGCGCTCGCCTGGGGCAACGTCCACCGTGAGAATGCTCACGTCCGCGTCGACCTACTTTACGCTCGTCTATCAACAAGAGGAAAGGCCCTTATCGATGCTTTATGTACCTTCTTTCTCTTTGTCCCGCTGGTTGGACTCCTCAGCTGGATGGCATTCAGCTGGATGGCACGTGCCTGGAAAATCGGGGAAAAATCCGTCGAGACGTACTGGTACCCACCCATCGCCCCCCTCCGCACTGCCGTATTCATCGGGCTGGTACTTTTTGGACTTCAGGGCTTAGCCCAGTTTATCCGTGACGTCTATTTGCTGGCAAGGAACAAAAAGTATGATTGAAATAAGCCCGGAGATTGCTACCTTTATCATGCTGGGTGGAGTCCTCATCGGGGTTTTGGTTGGATACCCCTTGGCCTTGCCTATTGGCGCTCTGGGTCTCATTATGGGCATCCTGGTTATTGGACCCAATGCTACCTTTGACCTGTATTACACACGCGTCTTCAGCATCCTGACCAACTATATTCTCCTGTCAATCCCTCTCTTTGTTTTTATGGGTGCAATGCTGGAGAAGTCAGAGATTGCCGGCGGGCTGTATGACGCGCTGTACTTATGGATGGGCGGCTTGAAGGGCGGCCTAGCACTCATTACGGTACTCGTCGGCACGATAATGGCGGCCTGTGTGGGAATCATCGCGGCCTCGGTAACGATGCTGGCCCTGGTGGGCATCCCTTCGATGATAAAGCGCGGCTATGACAAGGGGCTGGCATCGGGCGCGGTGTGCGCCGGGGGAACGCTCGGCATCCTCATTCCGCCGAGCATCATGCTCGTCGTCTACGGGCCGATGTCAGGCCTCTCCGTAGGTAAGCTCTTTATAGGCGCCTTCATGCCGGGGTTCCTCCTGTCTGCCCTGTATCTTGCCTATATCGCTATCCGCTGTCAGCTTCAGCCGGAGATGGGTCCGCCGGTGCCGGTGGAAGAGAGGAATGTCCCCCTGGCTAAGAAGACAATGACCCTACTTACTTCAATGATTCCGCCGAGCATTCTCGTCCTTTCCGTGCTCGGCGTCATCTACCTGGGTATTGCGGCGCCTACGGAGGCGGCGGGCATCGG
The DNA here is from genome assembly GCA_041479305.1 of Dehalococcoidia bacterium. Lineage (GTDB taxonomy): Bacteria > Chloroflexota > Dehalococcoidia > Dehalococcoidales > RBG-16-60-22 > JBGOXU01. Next base: position 1,889 of record JBGOXU010000151.1, on the reverse strand, counting down.
CGCTTCCGCGGCAACAATTCTGGCTCTGGCCTACCGCAAGTTCAGCTGGAAAGTGCTCGTCGATACCGCCACTGAGACAGTCAAGCTTAGCGGCATGATTTTCCTTATTTCTTCCCTGAGCTTCGCCTTCGTTGGTATTTTTATCCGCATTGGCGGGGGAGATGTTGTATCTGACCTGCTACTGGCGACCCCCGGGGGAGCCTGGGCTATCTTCGCTATCATCATGTTTCTGGTCTTTCTTCTAGGATTTTTCATTGACTGGCTCGGCATCGTTTTTATCATGGTGCCCATCATAACTCCGATTGCCGCCAAGCTCGGATTTGACGCCCTGTGGTTCGGTATGATGGTCTGCGTTAACCTTCAAACTTCCTTTATGACGCCGCCCTTCGCCTATGCCATCTTCATCGTGAAAGGCGTCTCGCCGCCGGAACTCAATATCACCATGAGCGATATTATTCGCGGCGTCATGCCTTTCGTGGTTTTGATTCTAGTGGGGCTGGCGCTTTGTATTGCTTTCCCGGAAATCATCCTCTGGTTGCCGGGGAAGATGATTAAATAGCGTAACTTTAATCCGGGAGGTTTTTCGAGAATGAACATACTCATCACTGGCGGCACGGGCTTCATCGGGGTGGGGCTGGCGCGCAAGCTGCTGGCGAGGGGCGAAAACGTCGTCCTGTTTGACATCGCCATTAGCGCCCAGCGCCTCACCGATATCAAGGACAAGGTCAAGGTCGTCCAGGGCGACCTCAAAGTGTGGCCGGAAGTGCTCAACGCGGTGAGGGACAATAAAATCGACGGCATTTTCCATCTTGGCTCGATGCTGAGCCTGCCTTCGGAAGACAACCCCTGGGCATCCTTCCAGACGAACGTCGCCGGGACGATGCATGTCCTGGAAGCGGCGCGGCTCTTCGGCGTCAAACGAATGGTCTTTGCCAGCACCGCCGCCACCTACGGCCTGGGAACGGGCGAAGTGATTACCGATGACACCCTCCAGCGCCCCATTACGATGTACGGCTGCGGCAAACTCTACGGCGAGCTTCTCGGCCGGTTCTACCGGAGGAAGTTCGACCTTGATTTCCGCGCCCTGCGCTACTGCGCGGTGATGGGTCCCGGGGTCAAGACCATCGCCGTGACCCAGTTCTACCCCTGGATGGTGGAGGCCGCGGCGCTGGGCAAGCCGTTTGAGTCCTTCGCCGGGGAAACTGCCGCCGTGCCGGTTACCTACTTCAAGGACGCCATCCGCGCCATCGAGATGCTCTTCTACGCGCCCAAAGAGAACATCAAGACCGTGTGCTACAACATCTCCGGCGTTTCCCCCGCCCGCTCCGCCAAGGAGCTTGAGATGGCAATTAAGAAGTTCATCCCGGACGCTAAGATTACCTACAAGCCGGACAAAGTAACGATGGAGTTCTTCAACAGCCAGACAATGAAGGTCTTCGATGGCAGCCGGGCCTGGGAAGAGTGGGGCTATAAGCCACAATACTCTGACTTTGACAAAGTGGTGGCGGACTTCATTAAGGAAGTCAGGACCAACGCCAGGTATTACGGCTTAGCTTAGTTGAAGGAGGACAATTCACGTGACCATTGAAGTCAACACTAAATTCAAGCGGGCTCCCAAGGCGGTTCTTGAAGGCTGGCGTAAGCTCCTCGCTGAATACCGTGGCGTAACCCCGGAAGCATCGGACGTGATGAACCGGATGAACGCGATGAGCTCCGACATCAAGCCGCTGTACGAGGGCATCCGAATCGTCGGTTCGGCACTGACGGTCAAGACCATCGAGGCGGACCTGGCGCCGGTAATCAAAGTTCTGGAAGTCGTCCAGCCGGGCGATATTATCGTCATCGATACGCACGGCTCCAAAAACGCCGCCTTCTGGGGCGAGGTCGTC
>JBGOXU010000150.1:0-3557 GCA_041479305.1 Dehalococcoidia bacterium | reverse complement strand
GCCGACCAGAGGCGAGTGTTTGCTATGTCCCTGGAGAGCGAAGCCGTAGCAAAGGCTGTCCGCAATCGTATCACGCAGGGCGAGAGCTTTGCAGACCTAGCGGCCCAGCTTTCCCTGCACGAGGAAGCCAAGTCTAACAAGGGCGACTTCGGCCTGCACCCCAAGGAGATTTTCACCGACTTCATCAATATCAAGATACCCGCCGAGTGGGCTTTCAGCAGCGAGGTGGGCACGCTGAGCCAGCCGCTGTACGATGCCAATGTCAACAAGCCAGTGGGCTACTGGCTCATCAAGGTGCTGGAGCGCGAGCCGGACAGTGACAAAGCCCACGTCAACGCCATTCTCGTCGGCAGTCTTGAGGAGGCGAACGAAGTGAAAGCCAGGCTGGAGAAAGGCGAGGATTTCGCCACGGTGGCACGCGAGGTGTCCCAGCTTAGCAAGGTAGCCGGGAACGGCGGCGACCTGGGCCTGGTAGGCCCGGAGGAAATAACACCCACCTTTGACACCTTCGCCTTTGACACTAACATTCCATTGAACACATTGAGCGCCCCTATCCGCGACGAAGAGGCGTCCACTCCCGTCGTTTATTGGCTGGTCAAGGCGGAGAGCAAATCGGACAACGCCAAGATAAGTGATGCCGACCGGGACCAGCTTAAGAGCAAAGAGCTTGAGAAGTGGGTGGCGGACCGGCTCCTTGACCCCGAAACCAGGGTTGATGACGGTAACCTCACCGAGGAGAAAAAGAAACTGGCCACTCTCGAGGTGATAAAGAGAATGACAGCCGCCGCCACGAGCAGATAAGGGCGCAGAGGTGCTAAAATGAAGCGGGAAATTGGTATCGGCTTGCTAGGGTTCGGAGTGGTGGGGAGCCAGGTCGCCAGAGTCCTCGTCGATAAGGCGAAGATTCTCGCCGGACAGGTGGGCTGTCCCCTCGTCCTGCGCAAAATCAAGACAAAGCGCACTGACATCGCCCGCCCCAAAGCTAAGGGCATATCCGCTCAACTGTTCACCACCGATACCGAGGAGTTCTTCAACACCCCGGGCATCGATATCATCATCGAGGTGATTGGCGGCGAGACCCCGGCCCACGACTATATGACGCGCGCCCTCGCTGCCGGCAAGCACGTCGTCACCGCCAATAAAGAGGTCATCGCCAAGCACGGCGTGGAACTTCACACCCTCGCCCGCCAGCAGAACGTCGGCCTGCGCTACGAGGGTAGCGTGGGGGGCGGCATCCCGCTCATCGCCCCGTTCAAGTACGACCTCGTTGCCAACGAGCTTAAAGGCATCTACGCTATCATCAACGGCACCACCAACTATATCCTCACCCGCATGGACAAAGAGGGGCTGGACTTCGCCGTGGCGCTGAAGAGCGCCCAGGAACTGGGCTACGCCGAAGCTAATCCGGCCAACGACATCGAAGGCATTGATGCCAAGTACAAACTGGCAATCCTGGCCTCGCTTGGTTTTCAGACCCAGGTGCGCCCCGATGATATTCACGCCGAAGGCATTTCCCGCATCGGCAGCCGCGATTTCCGCTACGCCCACGAGCTTGGCTTCACCATCAAGCTCCTCGCCATCGCCAAGCAATCGAATAACTCGGTCGAGGCCAGGGTCCATCCCGTCCTGGTGCCGTTGGACTCCTTCCTGGCGAAGGTGGACGGCGTCTACAATGCTATACTCGTGGAGGGCGACCTGGTGGGGAAGGTGCTCTTCTTCGGCGAAGGCGCCGGCGCCCTGCCGACCAGCAGCGCCGTGATTGCCGACGTGGTCTCGACGGCGCAGGATATCCTCCTCGGCATCAGCGACAAAGCCAAGCCGAAGTTCGACTCCGGCAAGAGACTGAAGCCGATGGCAGACCTGGAGACGCGGTTCTACCTGAGAATCAACGTGACCGACCACCCCGGCGTCCTGGCCCAGATTTCCCGGGTCTTCGGCGATAACGGCATCAGCATCGCCTCGGTCATCCAGAAGGAGACGGACATCGTGGCGCAGGTCGCCGAGGTCGTCATCACCACGCACAAGGTCAGAGAGAAGGCAATGCAACAAGCCCTCGCCGACCTGGCTAAACTGCCGGTGGTCAAAGAAGTGAATAACTTTATTCGCGTGGAGGATGTATAATAGGCAGGCAATATGCTGAAAATCGGCGTCCTGAACCGGTATAAGAAAAACCTTCCGGTCACGCGGAAGACCCCGCTTATCACAATGGGCGAGGGGGACACCCCTCTCATCAAGTGCGATAACCTGGCGCGGGAAATCGGCGTCGGACAGCTTCACCTGAAGTTCGAAGGGTGCAATCCCACCGGCTCGTTCAAAGACCGCGGGATGGTGGTCGCCGTGGCCAAAGCCATGGAAGCGGGCAGCAAGGCAATCATGTGCGCCTCGACGGGGAACACGAGCGCCTCCGCCGCCGCCTATGCCGCCTACTGTGGTCTGGCCTCAATCATAGTCGTGCCGGAGGGCAAAATCGCCCTCGGCAAGCTGGCGCAGGCCATCATCTACGGCGCCAAAATCCTGGCCATCGAAGGCAATTTTGACCAGGCGCTCAATATCGTCCGGACGGTGACTCAGAAGCACCCGGTGACCCTGGTGAACTCGGTCAACCCGTTCCGTATCGAGGGGCAGAAGACGGCCGCCTTCGAGGTGGCTGATATTCTCGGTGACGCGCCCGACTACCTTTTCATTCCGGTGGGCAACGCCGGGAACATCACCGCCTACTGGAAGGGCTTCGTCGAGTATTTCAACCTGGGCAAAACGACGAAGAAGCCGAAGATGATGGGGTTCCAGGCGGAAGGCGCGGCGCCCATCGTGCGCGGCTATCCCATCCCCAGGCCGGAGACCGTGGCCTCCGCCATCAGAATCGGCAATCCGGCAAGCTGGGAGAAAGCCGTGGCCGCCCGCAACGAGTCCGGCGGCGTCATTGATATGGTGAGTGATGATGAGATTTTATCCGCCCAGAAGCTAATGGCAACTAAGGCCGGCATCTTCGGCGAACCGGCTTCGGCGGCGTCAGTCGCCGGTCTGGTCAAAATGGCGCAGAAGCTCGACTTGTCCAAGAGCACGGTTGTCTGCGTTATCACCGGCCACGGTCTGAAGGACACCGAAATCGCCCTGAAAAACGCCCCGCCCTTCCTCAAACTTCCCCCTGAGCTTGCCGCGGTGGAAAAGGCCCTCGGCTGGAGCTAACGCCCAGTAGCATGAATCAGCGTAATATTAGTCTCCTCTCCCCCGCGCGGGAGAGGATTAAGGTGAGGGGGCGAGAATGAACAGGGAGACCCCCCGATTGCACCTGGGTTTCACCCTCACCCTTACCTCTCCCATCGAGGGAGAGGGGATGTGCAGTAAAGATATGGCGCGAACTTGAGCAATAAAGCGCTAACGCCGGACCGGGTCTTCCCGGATGGTCAGATGAACCAAGCCCGCAAAACTCAGCCCGATAAGATTGCCTCGTCCGCCTCCGCTGGCATCCTGCTGACCAGGGGCGGTTTGCTGGTCCTGCTGGCAGTTATGGTGCTGGCGGCGTGGAACCGGCAGGTGGTCATTGTCATTTTACTCGG
>JBGOXU010000149.1:0-3558 GCA_041479305.1 Dehalococcoidia bacterium | reverse complement strand
GGCTCGTCTCCTTTATGCACGGCGGCGGGCAGGAGCGAAACCGCCGCGCCAGCACCGAGAATGTGCCCGGCATCGTGGGGATGGGCAAAGCCGTGGAGCTGGCGATGGATGAGATGGACACCGAGGCTAAACGAATTACCCGCCTCCGCGATAAGCTCATTAAAGGCCTGTTTGACCGGATCGACCCGCTCCGGCTGAACGGCCACCCGCAGAAGCGCCTGCCCAATAACGTCAACATCAGCATCGCCTTCGTCGAGGGGGAGGCAATCTGCCTGAATCTGGACGTGGAAGGCATCTGTGCGTCCACCGGCTCGGCCTGCAGTTCGGGGAGTTTGGAGCCGTCCCACGTCATGCTTGCCCTCAAGCTGCCGCCGGAAGAAATGCGCAGTTCCATCAGGTTCTCACTGGGCAAATGGACAACTGACGAAGAAATCGAATACGTTCTGGACGTCCTGCCCCGCATCGTCAGTAAACTCCGGGCGATGTCGCCCCTCTTGAAGACCAGGAAATAATAAGGAGTAGAAAGGGCTGCCCCGGATTGGCCAGCCGATTTCAGCGCTTTCCACGGGTAACGAAAATGAGAATAACTAAAGAATCACAGCTTGTAATGGGCAACCTGGTTGCCGCCGTTGAAATGCTGGAGAAGTGCGCTGAGTTCCCCCTGCTTATGCCCGAGGTGCGAGTCAACCTGGTCCACGCCCTGCCCGGGGCTAAGTCAGCCAATGAAGTGGCGGCAATCGAAGGCCGGATTACGGTGGTGAACGGCCTGCCCCATGCCTCCGGACTCCCCAAATGGGGCGCCTCCGACCATATGGCCCGGCTCGTCCTGGAGGTGCGCAAGTACGACCAGACCGTCAACGCCGGCATCAACTTCAAGTGCGATGCGGAAATAATCGAGGTGGCGAAGGAGTATTCACGAGAGAAGAACATCCTCTTTGGCTTCATCGACCGCACCAAGGAACCGCCCGAGGTCGCTGAAATCGACCGGATGTCAATGCCCTGGAAAGTGAAGCAGCTGGTTACGCCCTGCGGCATGCCCCACTTATTCTACGAGGGAGATGGGTGGGGTAAAGAGCCTCTTTTCATGGCGGTGGGGAAGGATGCCGTGGAAGTTGCCCGCATTGCCATAGAAATCGCCAGGCGCTACAGCAAAAGGAAGGCGGCTTAGCAATGCCCAAGACCCCGGGGTCTTATCCGGCATAAGCGACTTTTCCGATTTCTTTACATTCAAAGAAACCCTGAGGTATAATCGTTATCAAAATTGAATATTGCTAGGGGTGCCGAACGGGCTGAGAGTTCCCCGATAGAACCGGGGACAACCCTGTGAACCTGATTTGGGTAATTCCAACGTAGGAAAGCAAAAATCAGAGCTTACCTACGGGTAAGCTTTTTATTTGGGGATTGAGAGTATTGAGAAAAACGAAGGCTACCGAATCGGATGGGGCCGATAATATTTCCATCCAAAGTCTGGCCCCAGCCAGAGAAGTGGTCTAATAGTTAAGGAGGCAAAAAGATGTCAAATGAAATGCCAGAAATCGGTAAAATCTCCCCACAAATTTTCAACGAACTAATCTATCCCCGCCTGGGAGCGAAGAACAGCAACATCCTGGTGGGACCCCAGCACGGCGTGGATGTGGGCATCGTCCAGATTGGCAACAAAGCCGTCTCCATTAAAGCCGACCCGGTCTTCATCGTGCCGGAGTACGGTTGGGAGCGAGCCGCCTGGTTCGCCATCCACATCCTAGCCTCTGACTCGGTCACCTGCGCCTTGAAGCCCAAATTCTTCTCCATCGACCTGAACCTGCCGATGGAGATGACCAAGCAACAGCTGGAGATAATGTGGGACACGATGCACCGGGAATGTGAAAAGCTGGGCGTCAGCATCGTCAGCGGCCATACCGCCCGCTACGAAAACTGCCATTACCCCATGGTCGGCGGCGCCACCATCATCGGCGTTGGCGAGCTGGACGAGTACGTGACACCCAGATTTGCCCGGGTCGGCGATAAAATCATTATCACCAAAGGTCCCGCCATTGAAGCCAGCGGTATCTTTGCCACCATGTTCCCGGGACGTCTGGAAAAGGAGTTTGGCAAAGACTTCAGCCAGAAGGCGCAGCAGATTTTCTACAAGATGTCGGTGGTCGATGACGCGCAAATTGCCGCCGGCATCGGCGTGAGGGACAACGGCGTCAGCGCCATGCACGATGCCACCGAGTGCGGGGTATGGGGCGGTCTCTATGAAATCGCCCAGGCGGCGGGACTGGGAGCGCGGATACAGAAAGAGAGCATTGTCATCGAGGAGTGCGTGCCGGAGATTTGCCGGTATTTCGGCATCGACCCCTTTGCCTCCATAAGCGAAGGAACTCTGATTATTACCTGCCGGGAGCATAAAGCCCGGGCGGTAGTCGAGGCGCTGAACCGGCGCCAGATTAAGGCTTCCGTGGTGGGAGAGCTAACCAAACCGGAAAAGGGCATGATTTTGGTCGAGGGCGGCAAAGAGAAGAAGCTGGAACACCCCATCGTCGACCCGTTCTGGAAAGCCTTCTACGATGCCCTCCAAAAAAAGACTTAAAGAGCTGGGAGCGCCGTGAAGGTAGTTGTGGCAATGAGCGGTGGCGTCGATTCATCGGTCGCCGCCGCTTTGCTTAAGGAAGAGGGCTACGAGGTCATCGGCGTCACGATGCAAATCTGGCCTCCCGAGAGCCGCAAGTTCGGGGGCTGCTGCGGTGTCGCCGCCATCGAGGACGCTCGCAAGGTCGCCCACACCCTCGGCATCCCCCATTACGTGATGAACCTGCGCGACGTCTTTGCCGAGAAAGTCATCAACAACTTCATCGATGAGTACCGGCGGGGCCGGACACCCAACCCCTGTGTCCGCTGCAACCAGCACATCAAATTCGGCGCGTTGCTGGAGAAGGCGCGGGGGCTGGGGGCGGACTTCATCGCCACTGGCCATCACGCCCGCATTGAAAAAGAGAAGGGCAGATACTTGCTCAAAAAAGGCCTCGACCGGAACAAAGACCAGTCCTACTTTTTGTATGCCCTCACTCAAGAACAGCTAAGCCGCAGCCTGATGCCCATCGGCAAGCTGACCAAGGAGAAAGTTAGGGAAATCGCCCGCGCACTGATACTCCCCGTGGCGAGTAAGCCGCAGAGCCAGGAAATCTGCTTCATCCCGGATGATGATTACTGTGGCTTTATCAAGGACAACATTCCCGGTGCGGCAAAGCCGGGGCCAATACTGGATGAAAAGGGAAAGGCGCTCGGCACGCACCGGGGCATTATTTCTCACACCATCGGGCAGAGGAAGGGGCTGGGCATTGCCGTGGCGAACCACTTTACGTTATTGCCATTGACCCCGCCAAAAACGCTATCATCGTGGGACCTAAAGAGAAGGCGTTCCGCGATGAGCTTGTTGCCTCCGGACTGAACTGGATTGCCTTTGAAACACCCGCCTACCCCCTCCCCACCCGCGCCCGTATCCGCTACCGCCATCCCGAGGCGGAGGCAGTGGTCACCCCGCTCGGTGAAGACAAAGTCAATGTGAAATTCACCCGG
>JBGOXU010000148.1:0-3568 GCA_041479305.1 Dehalococcoidia bacterium | reverse complement strand
GGGGGAGCCAGGGTATCAAGAGGTGGAACTTTCGAAATGGAGTTTAGCTTGAGTTTTGAGCTAGAAACCTTGACCACGAAGTATTAAAGGCATAAACTTAGGCCATATGGCTCAAGATACAGAAATTCCACACGAATACATTACGAATCTCCCCAAAAGTCAGTGCGTCATCCAATTACTGGATATAGCTCAAAAAGAAGTCGGCAGTAGACCAATCAGATTCTGCGACCTTTCCAAATATCCAGAACAAAGTAAGGCAAAAGGATACGGACGCTATGAATCCGACAAGCAAATTATCTGGATTCGCCTAGGTCTGCCTTCATATGTGACTGAATTTGTCGTCGGGCATGAACTTGGTCATTCACTCCAATGGGCACGGGGCTATCCTCGTGTGAGCATTAGAGACATGCTCCGCGACTTTAGGGTATCTAACGAACAGAAACAATCACATCCGGACATTATTGTACGCATACATTGGCTTACAGATGGCATAAGCAACCTCTTGCAAGATCCCGGAGCAGATGAAATCGCGCGCACTTATGGATTGTTGACTAAGGAGGCTCTCGAATACCTTAGAAGCGAAGACCAGACAGGCATTAAGAGTATTGTTCTGCCAGACTTCGATTGTGTTAAGTTTAGATCCAACGTTGAAAGTGTTTTGGAGAAGATATGGTTAGGACAGAATCCGACTTCGCATTATGATTTCGTGTCTTCGCTTGAAACAGCAAGGTTAGCTACGGTGTATGTGACGCAAAAACTTAGATACGAACCATTTGGACTATTTAAGCTCAATGACAACGCGTATGAAGAGAACCGTCCTACAGTTCGCAAACTTGGTAGAAAACTCGCCGCCATAGTCGAATCTCACAAATTGCAGACTCCGAAGGGATGCAAAGAGATTGCTGAGAAATTGATTGAATACTTACAGATTCCGCAAGATGCAGTGGGAATCAGGGTGGCTGATAGTTGGATTACTTGAAAGTGAACGATATGCGAACTTTTACTAAACTTTCGTAAAATGAAAGTGAAACTGGACCTGAGGGGATTCGAACCCCTGACCTTCACCAGATTCTTTATTAACGTCCCCCCCCTTTCGCAAAGGGGGATTGAGGGGGATTTTGGCTAGCGGACTCAATCTCCTTCCTGAACGAGCTTCACCCTCGAGCTAAAGCCTCCCGATACTAGCACTGTCGAACTATTATACCCATTCCGGCGAAAGCCGGAATCCAGCAAAGAGTTATATTGGCTCAAAATGCAATCCCGTCAGCTTTTTGCCTGCTCCCTGTAACAGAAGAATTCATCCTGAAGAATTGCATCGCAGAGTATCCTTTACATAACATCAAAGCAATTTACATAACTCTAAAAACAACTCATGCCTGATTAGCTTCGATTCGTTTCCCTTCAGAAATTTTTGTTGCGTCTCCTGAAAGCTGATGGCTGAATGCTGAAAGCTGATGGCTCCTGTACGCGCTAAACCGCCTCCCCGTTTGCTTTTCGCCTGTTCCTGTGCTATATTTCTTAGTGCAACTTAGTCCCGATGTAATCGGGACACGCTAGGGGTGCCAAGAGGGCTGAGAGTCCCGATTGTATCGGGGCAACCCTGGAACCTGCTCTCGGTAATGCGAGGTAGGGAAGCGGAACCTTAGACCAGGGGTCTAATTGGGGTCCGCCCAAAGCCCTTGGTTTATTCTTTTTAGGGAGGTGAGTGATATGACTCAACTCGAACTGGCGAAGAAGGGAACCATCTCTCCGCAGATGGCGGCGGTGGCGAGGGCGGAGGGGCGGGACGCCGAGTTCATTCGCGATGGGGTGGCGAAGGGGACTATCGTCATACCGGCGAATATCAATCATAAGAACCTCGTTCCCTGCGGCATCGGGCAGGGGCTGTCCACCAAGGTCAACGCCAACATCGGCACGTCATCGGATTTTGGCAGCATCGATTCTGAGCTGAAGAAACTGCGGGTCGCCATTGACGTCAAAGCCGATACCGTGATGGACCTGAGCACCGGCGGTGATATTTCGGCGACGCGTCGGGCAATCCTGGCCGCCAGCCCAGTGGCGATTGGAACCGTGCCCATCTACCAAGCGGGCATCGAAGCCATCGCCCGCTACGAAGCCATCGTCAAAATGTCTGCCGACGATGTCTTTGGCGTCATCGAGGAGCAGTGCCGTGACGGCGTCGATTTCATTACCGTCCACTGCGGTGTAACACAGGCGGCTTTTGCCCGGCTCAAACAGCAGGGCCGGGTGACCGATGTTGTTTCCCGCGGCGGCGCTTTCCTCATCGGCTGGATGCTCTACAACGAGCGGGAAAACCCGCTTTACGAGCAGTACGACCGCCTGCTGGAAATTGCGCGGGAGTATGATGTGACCCTGAGCCTCGGCGACGGGATGCGGCCGGGCAGTCTATCGGATGCCACCGACCGCGCTCAGGTCGAGGAGCTAATCACCCTGGGCGAGCTGGTGGAGCGGGCGCAGGAAGCCGGCGTCCAGGTGATGGTGGAAGGTCCCGGGCACGTGCCGCTGAATCAAATCGAAACGAACGTCAAACTGCAGAAGGCGCTGTGCAAGGGCGCCCCGTTCTACGTCCTCGGTCCACTGGTCACGGACATCGGCGCGGGCTATGACCATATCACCGGCGCGATTGGCGGGGCGATTGCCGCCGCGGCGGGAGCCGATTTCCTGTGCTACGTGACTCCCTCCGAGCACCTCGCTCTGCCCGATGAGGAAGACGTGAGGCAGGGCGTGATTGCCTCGAGGATTGCCGCCCACGCCGCCGACATTGTCAAAGGAGTGAAGGGGGCGGAGGAGTGGGACCGCAAGATGTCACTGGCGCGCAAGAAGCTCGACTGGGAGGAGCAGGCGCGTCTTTCCCTCGACCCGGAGCGTGCCCGCCGGGTGCATCGACAGCATGCCTCCACCGGCTCGGCTTGCAGTATGTGCGGCAACTACTGCGCGATGGACCTGATGGCAAAGTACCTCGGCGTCAAAGCCATTAAGTGCTAATCGGCTCAACCAAAAAGAGCTCAAAGAGGGGTGAAAAGCCCCTCTTTTTGTTTGTCACCCGAAAGTGGTATTGACATAAAGACCATTCGTGGTTAAGATTTAGGCAGCATGGGACTGTTCGGGACTTCCGGGATACGTCGGCTGTTCGACAAGGACCTGCTTGAGCTGGCGCTTAAGACGGGGCTGTCGGTGGGGAAGGTTTACAGGAACGTGGTGGTGGGGGGAGACACCCGCACCTCCACGGGGGTGATGAAGAATGCCGTCGCCGCCGGTCTGGTGGCCGCAGGCGCCAAATACGAGGACGCCGGCGTTTTGCCGACACCCACTCTCGCCGGCGCCGCCCGCAGGTTCGATGCCGGGGTCATGATAACCGCTTCCCACAACCCCCCGGAGTACAACGGCATTAAGCTCTTGAACCCGGATGGTTCGGCTTTCAGCCCGGCTCAGCAGAAGGAAATCGAGGAACTCATTCTCGGCGAGTCGCTTGAGGTTGCTCCCTGGAGTGAGATTGGGCAGTCCCGTGGTTACCCGCGCGCTATTGAAGAGCACATCGAACGTATTG
>JBGOXU010000147.1:0-3631 GCA_041479305.1 Dehalococcoidia bacterium | reverse complement strand
GGCGGTGAACGGCGAATAGCCCGTGGCGAGACGCTTGCCATCCTCGTAAAGCTCCAGGGCGGCGCCGCAGTTGGAGCACGTTTGATTACGCGGAAAGCGCAACGACCATCCCACGTAGCAACAGCCGCATTTCCGGCATCTACCCTCTAACACAATACAATTGTACCAGAGCCCCACATAGACGCTGTCAAACCACTCCTTAGCCCGTCTGAAGCATTCTGCGGACTCATCCAGATTTGAGATTGCCGCCATTCGCCCTATTTCAATGGCTTTCAAACCCGTAGCTTGACACTCAAAACGGTACTTGCTACACTTGCTCTTGTTCCAATGAATAGAGTTGGCATCTTATATCATCCCAAAGTAGACGCGGCGGTCAGCAAAGCGAAGAGCCTGGAGCAGTTTCTGAGCTCCCGCGGCGTCACCACCTGGGTCAGCTCGGCGTGGGAGACGGACAAAGCCCGCGCCCAGCTGAAAGGCACCGAACTGCTTCTGAGCGTGGGCGGTGACGGCACCATCCTCCGCGCCGCCATGGTAGTCGTCCCCGCCGCCACCCCCATCACCGGCGTCAACCTGGGCACTCTGGGCTTTATGACCGAACTGGGCGCCGATGAGGCGGAGATGGAGCTTCCCAACCTGCTGGCAGGCAAGGGCTGGCTGGACGAGAGGGCAATGCTCGAGGTGACGGTGGGCAATAAGGTCTTCTTCCACGCCCTGAACGATGTCGTGGTGGGGCGGGGGGCGATTCCCCGGCTCGTCCACGTCGAAACCAGGATTGACGGGCAACTGCTGACCACCTACCGCGCCGATGGCGTCATCGTGGCCACGGCGACGGGCAGCACCGGCTACTCTCTGGCCGCCGGCGGTCCCATCCTCCATCCCCAATCGAAGGACAAGGTGCTGGCCCCCGTCGTGCCGCACCTGAGCCTGGGTTACCCGTTGGTATTGCCCGCCGCGTCTGTTGTAGAATTAAAGGTGAAGGCGGTCCATCAGCCCTCAATGAGCATCGACGGACAGATTAATCTGGCGCTGGCGAACGGCGATACGGTAACAATCAGGCTGAGTCCGCACACCGTCCATTTCCTGAGAATTCATCCCCGGGACTTGTTTTATGGTTCGCTGGAGCAGAGACTGAAAGGAAAGAGATAGTTGGTCACCATAGGCAAAGCTCGCATCAAAGACGTTCCCCAGATGCACAAGCTGATTAACTCCTTCGCCGAGAAAGGCGAGATGCTGGCGCGGCCGTTAAGCGAGATTTACGAGAACATCCGCGATTTCTTCGTGGCGCGGGAGGACGACCAGGTCATCGCCTGTGCCGCCCTGCATGTCGCCTGGTCCGACCTGGCGGAAATAAAGTCGGCCGCCGTGGCCCAGGAACACCACCGCAAAGGCTTCGGCGCCAAGCTCATCGAGTCCTGCTTGAAAGAGGCGAAGATGCTTGGCATTGAGACCGTCTTCTGCCTCACCTACCAGCCCGGCTTTTTCGCCCGGATGGGCTTCCTGCAGGTCGATAAGATGAGCCTGCCCCGCAAAATCTGGACGGAATGCTACCGCTGCCCCAAGTTCCCCGATTGCGACGAGGTCGCCCTGGTCTACAAGGTAGAATCAGTCCCTGGTACGTAGTGCCTTATTCAGAGGTTGAACGAGTGTTTAACCCAGCCTACATTGGCGTGGTCATAATTGGGCTTCTGCATGGATTGGAACCGGGACACGGCTGGCCCGTTGCCATGCTCTATTCTACGCGGAAGAGGACTCCCCTTCTCAGCGGCCTGGTCAGTTCAGGAATAATCGCTTTAGCCCATTTTGTGTCCTCTATAGCCGTTCTGGTCGCCTATCTTTTACTCAGGTCATGGCTCGACTTTGAAGCGCCTTGGCTCAAGTATCTGGCAGCAGCTTTATTACTCGTTCTTGCCTACAGGATGTTCAAAGAGAAAGTAAATGGACTGGAACAGCAACACGGGCATACCCACAAGAGTGAGTTGGAAGCTGAGCACGAGCATGAACACGAGCATCCCGGGCAAATTAGACATGTCCACTGGCATAAACATAATAGGGAAGTGGCACTGACCCTTTGGGGACTGGCTTCATTTGCTTTTGTTCTCGGCTTTGCGCATGAAGAGGAGTTTGCCCTCTTGGCATTGGTCGCGGGCGGGGTTGATGCTTTTATGCTCATGTTGCTGTACGGACTTTCGGTCGCTGTTGCGCTGGTTGCAATCACCCTTGTCAGCGTCAAGATTTATGAGTATCTGAAACCCAAATTCATACGTTACGAGAAATATGTGCCCAAAATAGGCGCCGGTGTTCTTGCCGCCATGGCTATCATTATTATCCTCTGGTGATTTTATTAGGAGTTCGCGGACTATGGAAAAGACCGTCTCCAGCAAGCTCATCTACTCCGGGCGCGCCCTCAAACTCAGAGTCGATACTGTTCAGACGCCCGACGGCCAGCAGAAAACCCGCGAAATCGTCGAGCATGCCGATTGCATTGCCGTCATCGCGATTGACGATAAGGACAACGTCCTGCTGGTGAGGCAGTTCCGCAAGGCGGCGGAAAAAGAGCTCCTGGAGATTCCAGCCGGCGGCATTGATGCCGGGGAAGACCCGGATGCGGCCGCGCAAAGGGAAATGCGCGAGGAGACCGGCTACCTGCCGAAGAAGGTAGAGCGCATCGGCGGCTTCTACTCGGCGCCGGGGTACTGCACCGAGTTCCTCTACCTCTACCTCGCCACCGACCTTGTCCCCAGCCCGCTCAGCGCGGAAGACACCACCGAAATCAAGCTAGTGCGCGTGCCAGTGGCTGAGATTCCCGGGCTAATACAATCGGGCAAAATCCGTGATGCCAAGAGCATCGCCGGACTGCTGACCTACCTGAGATATAAGCGGCACGCCTAGTGCAAACGGTCGGACATCTTTCGCCCACCCAGTAAGTGCATGTGGAGGTGAGGCACCACCTGCCCACCCTCTTTCCCCGAACTGACGACAATACGATAGCCCCTTTCGGCGATACCCTGCTCTCTTGCCAGCTGAGTCGCTACCTTAGCCATCTCGCCGATAAGACAGGTCTCCTCATCGGGCAACTCCGCGAGGGAGGGGATGTGCTTCTTAGGGATGATAAGGATGTGGGTCGGCGCCATGGGGTGAATGTCATGGAAAGCCAGGAGCTCATCGTCCTGGTAGATGACCTTGCTCGGTATCTTACCGGCGACAATCTGGCAGAAAACGCAATCTTCCATCTCAGCCCTCCCGGCGGTATTTCGCCTGTTCCCGCTCAAACAGGTCAGCGCCATAAATATCGTCAGCCACGATGGCCGGAAAGTCCTTCACGACCAGTCGGCGCACCGCTTCCGTGCCCAGGTCTTCATAGGCGACCAGTTCCGCCTGCTTGATGAATTTGGATAGCAGAGCGCCGGCGCCGCCCGTGGCGACAAAGTAGACCGCCCGGTGCTTCTGAATCGCTTCCCGCACCGCCGGCGAGCGACTGCCCTTGCCAATCATCGCCTTAACACCATCGGCAAGAAGGCGCGGAGTATAAGCGTCAACGCGACCGGCCGTCGTTGGCCCGATGGAGCCAATGACCTTACCGGGGCGGGCGGGTGTTGGTCCGGCGTAATAGATGGTCTGCCCTTTCAGGTCG
>JBGOXU010000146.1:0-3680 GCA_041479305.1 Dehalococcoidia bacterium | reverse complement strand
GACTTTGAGCAGGTAGAAGCCGTGCGCCGCCATCGCAAGCGAGCCGGCAAGCAATAGCCAGGAGAGGAGTTGGGGTGGGGAAAACGGCCGGCGGAACCAGTAGTCAGCGTTCAGGAGAACCAGCCCGAGAAGGCACTCAAAGGCGAAGAAACGGAAGAAGCCGTGGGTGCGCAGGCTGAACAGGGACTTGCGGGAAAGAAAGACAATTCCCGCCGAGAGGACGGCGAAGAGGATGGGTTTGAGCATTTCGACTCCCTTCTGGTTCCTTGGGAAAGTGGATGCTCACTCCTGAGGCAGGCTAGGCGGCCCGGATATTCTCCAACTTCACCCGGCGCTGGCTCGTTCCGCCGAACACCCTCTCGCTCGCCGAGAGTATTTCGATGCCGGCAATGTGACCTTCCGCGTCATAATCTACGGCAATATCCTGGTCCAGACGTTTGGTGGTTACTGAAGTGGCCTTTATTTCGATATAGAGCGCGTCAGCTTCTGAATCGTATTTGACTTTCATTGGGCACCTCTGCTAAGAACTCTCAGAAGGTCGTTTCAAGCCACTGGGGGCATCGCCACCGGATTGGACTTGATGACCTTTCCCGCCTTCACGCACAGCCGCGGCACAATGAGGTCTTTCACCAGCTTCGTCTTGCCTTCGGCATCAGGCGCCTGCCAGTTGCCGGGGACAACCTCGATGATGGAAACATCAGCGTCCATCCCCGGGTTGAGACTGCCTTTCGTATCGTCGATGCCGAAGACGCGGGCGGGGTTGATGGTGGTCATTGTCACCAGTTGCTCCAGCTTCAAACCGAGCGTCAAGAACCGGGACATAACGGCCGTTAGTCCGTAGACGCGGTCGGTCAGCGATGGCGCCACGACATCGCTGGAAATCATGTGGGGCAGTATGCCGGCAGACAGGCACTGTTCCGCCGCCCGGAAGCTGAAGTTTAATCTGCCCTGGGCGACGTCGAAGATGACGCCGCGCTCCTGCGCCGCTTTGATTTCAGGTATGACGCCTTTCGCATCCAGGACATTACCCTGCTGGGCGGTATAGATGTGGCTCAGGATGTCGCCAGCTTCCATCAGGGGCAGAAAGTCGCGGGTCACCGTGGCCGGCACCTGCTTGTCGGGGTCGCCGATGTGCACCATAATCGGCAACTTGTTGTCCTTGGCAATCTTCTTGGCTTTCTTGAAGACCTCGACGCCGTTGGCGGCAATGAGCTTGCCTACGAGCCTCAGTTTGATGCCCTTAATCAGGTCGCGGTGGGCTTCAATGGTAGCTTTGATGGCATCGGCGTCAATCTCTGACCAGTCGTTCAGCTCGGGCATAACGCTCAGCCCCACCGAGCCGGCGTGGAGCAGGCAGTAGACCGTCGTCCGCGCTGACGGAATAACGTACTTTGGGAAGCCGCCAAACGTGGCCTGGCCGGCGCTGCCGCAATCGATGACCGTGGTAACGCCCTGTCTCACCCCGGCGCTATCGGGGTCGGTGCTGAGGGCGTGCACGTTGGCGTAAACGTGGCAATGGGCGTCAATCAGGCCGGGAGTAACGGTTTTGCCCGAGGCATCGACAGTCTGGCGAGCTTCTTGCCGGGAGATGCTCTCCGCCAGGGCGGCGATTTTGGCGCCCTGTATGGCGACATCCATCTGCCTGCCGATATTCTGCGCCGGGTCGATAACTTTGCCGCCTTTTATCAACAGGTCGTACATGGAAGCACCTCCGTTTACTGGCTTTTTAGCTTCTCGACAAGCAGTGGGATGACCTTGAACAAGTCGCCGACAACGCCGTAGGTAGCCACCTCGAAGATGGGGGCGTTGGGGTCGTTATTGATGGCGATGATGCAATCGGATGTCTGCATACCGGCCAGGTGCTGGACGGCGCCCGAGATGCCGCAGGCGACATAGAGCTTGGGGCAGACCGTTTTGCCCGTCTGGCCGACCTGGTGGGAGTAGGGAATCCACCCGGCATCCACCGCGGCGCGGGAAGACCCCACCGCGGCGCCAAGGCAGGACGCCAGCTCCTCAATCAGTTTGAAGTTCTCCGCCTTGCCCAGGCCGCGCCCGCCCGAGACAATGACATCGGCGTCTTCCAGCTTGACTCTCTCGGTGATGTCCTCGACGAAGTGGAGCAACCTGGTGCGGGAGGTGATGCGCTCCTTATCAAAGTCCAGCTTGATGATTTCGCCCTTGCGATTGGGGTCGGGGGTGGCTTTCTTGAAGACGCGCGGGCGCACTGTGGCCATCTGGGGCCGTTTGGTGGCGCAGATGATAGTTGCCATAATGTTACCGCCGAAGGCGGGGCGGGTCTGCAGGAGGAGCTTGTTCTCAGGGTCGATGTCCAGACCGGTGCAGTCGGCGGTGAGTCCGGTGTTGATGATAGCCGCCACGCGTGGAATAAACGACCGGCCCAGTGCCGTGGCGCCGGCGAGGACAATCTCCGGCTTGTACTTCCGGACCAGTTCGAGGAGCTTCTGAGCGTAGAGGTCTTCCAGGTTGGTCGCCAGTTCCGGGCTATCGACCAGGTAAACCCGGTCAGCACCAGCGGCGATGAGCTGGTTGACCTCGCCGACGTTGTGGCCGAAGCAGACGGCGGTCAACTCGGTCTTGAGGATATCGGCCAGCTCCCTGCCTTTGGCCAGTAGCTCGTAGCCGACGCCCCTGAGCTTGCCGTTGCGTTGTTCGGCAAAGACCCAGACACCGCGATGGCCATCCGCGGCGGCGGGCGCAGCCGTTTTGGGTGCTTCCTCAATGGCAAGGGCTTCAAAGGCGCAGGTTTCCACGCAGGCGCCGCACAGGTTACAGCCTTCCTTCAGCCGTACCTTTTCATCAACAATCTCCAGAAGGCCAAAGGGGCAAACCGGCACGCAGTTAGCGCAGCCGGTGCATTTCTCAATATCAATTCTCAGTCCCATATTTATTCCCTAGACCAGTCCCGCTTCCTTAAGTCGGACCATCAGACGCTCGACCTGACTTTCCACTTCGCCGGAGAAGACTTCCGCCTTGCTCACACGCTGGGGGAAAAAAATCTTGATGACCTTGGTGGACGAGCCCGCCAGACCGACCGAACCGGCATCGACACCGAGGTCAGCCAGCTTCCAGACGGTGACGGTGGCGTTCTTGGCTTTCATAATGCCGCGCAGGGAGGGGAGGCGGGGGACATTGATTTCCTTGGTCACGGAAATCACGGCCGGGACGGGCGACTCGATAATCTCGTGGCCTTCCTCGATGAGGCGCTGGACTTTCATCTTTCCGTTGCCAATTTCCTCAATCTTGCTGACATAGCCCACAAACGGTATCCCGAGCATCTCGCAAAGCTCCGGACCCACCTGTCCCGTATCGCCGTCAAGCGTCTGGCGGCCGCAAACGATGATATCGAACTGGCCGATTTTCTTGACCGCCGCCGAGAGAGTGAAGGCGGTCGCCCAGGTATCGGCGCCGGCGAAAGCTCTATCGCTCAGCAGAATGGCCTCATCGGCGCCCAAGGAGATAGCTTCCTTCAGGGCTTCTTCCGCCTGGGGGGGACCCATACTGACCACAGTGACCTTGCCGCCGAAGCGTTCCTTCAGCCGGATGCCTTCCTCGAGGGCGTAAGTGTCAAAAGGGTTGATGACGTTCTTGATGCCCTCGCGGACTAGAGTGTTCGTTTCGGGGTTGATTTTGGCTTCGGTAGTGCCGGGGACCTGCTTGAT
>JBGOXU010000145.1:0-3691 GCA_041479305.1 Dehalococcoidia bacterium | reverse complement strand
CCAATTCCGGTCGCCGGCGCGCTCACCCAGGCCGCCCCGACCTTCTCCTTAAGCTCCAGGACAACGCGACTCGCCAGCTTCTTGCCGATGCCCGGAATGGTCGCCAGAAGTTCGGTGTTGCCGGTGGCAATCGACATTGTCAGCTGTTCCACGTTCATCGCCGAAAGCATTGACAGCCCCAGCTTGGGCCCGATGCCCGAAACGCCGAGCAGGGTCTGGAACAGCGCCAGCTCCTCCGGCGCGCCGAAGCCGTAAAGCGTCATACTGTCTTCCCGCACCTGCAAATAAGTGTAAACCTGCACCTCTTTGCCAATAGTAGCGAGGGCGGACATGGTGGGCGTGGGCAGGAACACCTGGAAACCGATGCCGTTCACGTTAATCACCGCCGCCGTGGCGCTGAAGGACTCCACTTTCCCACGCAGACTGGATATCATTTAGTTCTCCTTTTGACGGGCCAGAAGTTCACTAAGGTGGCTCTGGCGGATGTGGCAGATAGCCACAGCCAGAGCATCAGCGGCATCGTGGGGCTGGGGGACTTCCGCCAGGCCCAGCTGAAGCTTGACCATCTCCTGCACCTGCTCCTTACTGCTCGCGCCGTGACTGGTGACCGTCTGCTTAATCTGGGCGGGGGCGTACTCGAAAGAAGGCAGGTTCTGGGTGGCGGCGGCGAGGAGGGCAACCGCCTGGGCGCGGCCAATCGCCAGCGCCGACCGGGCGTTCTCGCCAACGAAGGGTGTTTCCACCACCACCACGTCGGGCTGGCAGCGTTTGATAATCTTCACCAGCTCCTTGTACATAAAACACAAACGCTCCCCGATTGAGGAGCGATTAGGACTCAGAGCACCGCAATCGACCAGGGCGATTTCGTCATCCTTGGCTTCGACGATACCGTAGCCCATCGTGACTGTGCCCGGGTCAACGCCTAGGACTCTCATTTCACCTTAAGGCACACTCGCCTGGTACTTCTCGAGCACGGCGTCAGTGAAGTCGGCGTTGCTGGCGACGCTCTGCACGTCATCAAGCTCTTCCAGCCTATCGAGCAGTCTCAGGGTTGTCATGGCCGCCTTCTCATCGAGCTGGACCATCTGTTTCGCCTCGAGGGACACCTCGGCACGCTCGATGGGAATCTGCTTGGCTTCGAGCGCCGCCCTTACCTTCTCCAGGTCGACGGGCTTGGTGTAGACTTCAACAAAGCCGGTCTCGACTTTAACGTCTTCCGCGCCGGCATCAATGGCGTTCAGCATCAGGTCGTCGGCATTGATGCCGCCGGGTTTGACGGTGATAACACCCTTCGACTCAAACAGCCAGGCGACACAGCCGCTGGCGCCCAGACTACCGCCATGCCTGGTAAAAGACGCTCTGACTTCCTGCACCGTGCGATTACGATTGTCGGTCGTGGCCTGCACCATTATGGCGGTGCCGCCGGGGCCGTACCCTTCCAGCACCATCTCCAGCAGGGCGCCGGCTTCCCCTTCGCCGCTTGCCCGTTTGATGGTGCGCTCAATATGGTCGATAGGCATCGCGCTATCGCGCGCCTTCTGAATGGCTAATCTTAGCTTGAAGTTGGCTTCCGGGTTGGGGCCGCCCTCGCGCACGGCGACGCCCATCTCGCGGATAATCTTGGTGAAGATGCGGCCACGCCGGGCATCCGCGATGCCCTTCTGATGTTTTATGTTTGCCCACTTAGAATGTCCAGACATATTTCACCTTCCTTATCCACTACTCGCGCCCGATTGTAATTCTAACATTTACCGAGATGATATTAAAGGGCGGGAAAACTGCCCGCTACCGTGACGGGGCGGACGAGGGGGGTTTGGCCGAGATGAAGGCGTTCCGGTTCCACCGCTCCAGGTCATTCCGATGGCCGTATCGCTTGAGATACGCTTCTTTGAACTGGCGAAATCGCTCCTGAAAAGAGGGCAACTTGATGCTTTCCGTGGACATTATCCGGGCGTCCTCGCGGTTATCGGTGTAGTAGCTGCGGCGGATGCCCACCTCGGCGAAGCCGTATTTCTTGTACAGGCCCAGGGCAATGGTGTTGGATACCCGCACCTCGAGCGTCACATAGTCGGCTTTAATCTCTGCCGCCAGCTCGATGACTGATATTAACAGCAATTCGCCGATGCCCTGCCGCTGGTGATTCTGGCGCACGGCGATGTTGGTCAGGTGCGCCTCGTCCGCCATCATCCACAGGCTGGCGAAACCGAGCACCCGCTCCGGCGCCACCGGTTTATTCCCGTCCGAATGAGCGCCGCCCAACAACCGCTTCAATCCACGCATCAGCCGGGCAAGAGCCGTCTCTTCGAGCTTCGTTTCCGGAGCGATAGCCGTTTCCTCACCGGCAACGATGTGATGGGAAATGGCGTCCTTCAGCTCCCGGTCATAGTTGGGCGGGGGCCATTGGGTGGGGAAGGCCTCCCGGTCGATTTGATTGACCTGGGGCACGTCTTCCCGGCGCATCGGCCGGATGTAGCAAGCCGGGGTCATCGCCATTTCCATTCTCTCCAATTCGACCTAATTTTAACATATTTTGAAGTGGCTGTTGTCTGGTTTAGGTTGCATCTGGTATTCCTTGACAAAACGGACATGAAGACAAATAATTGTGCTAATAAACATATAACTGAGAGGAGAGCTATGTCACCGGAAAAAGAATGGATTGCTTACGTCAACGGGGAATACGTTCCCCAGAGTGAGGCAAAGGTCTCGGTTTTCGACCACGGTTTTCTCTATGGCGATGGCGTCTTTGATACCTGGTGCACCTGGAACGGCTACGTCTTTCATCTCGACCGGCACATCGACCGGCTGTATCGCTCGATTCACGCCTTCCAGATGGATATGCCGCTGACCAAGGCGCAGTTCCGGAAAATCGTCATCAAGGTTGTGGAGACCAATGGCGTCAAAAACCAGTACATCAAGGCCATCGTCAGCCGCGGGGTGGGTCCCCGTCCCCTGCTCTCGCCCATCGGCTGCAAGACGACGGTCGTGGTCTTTTCCCGCCCCTACCTCAGGCTGGTCGAGCCGGGGCAGGAAGACAAGATGATTAAAGCCAAAATCACCAGCCTGCGCCGAACGCCGGCGCAGTGCCTCGACCCCAAGGCGAAGAACCTGAACTACGCCAACCTGGTATTAGCCAAGATTGAAGCGATGAACGCCGGCGCCGATGAAGCCATCCTGCTGGATATCGAGGGCTTTGTCAACGAGGCGCCGGGCTACAACGTCTTTGCGTACCGGGACGGCGCGCTCTTCACCCCGCTGGCGGAGAACATCCTCCTCGGCGTGACGCGGGACACCGTCTTTGAAATCGCCGAAAAGGAAGGCATACCCACCCGCGCCGAAAGACTGATTCCTTACGACCTGTACACTGCCGATGAAGTCTTCCTCTGCTCGACGGCGGGCGGCATCGTGCCCATCGGGGAAATCGACGGCCGGAAAATCGGCGATGGCAAAGTGGGCCCGATTGCGAAGAAAGTAAACCAGCGCTACCTGGAGATGCTGGAAAAGGGCGTCCACGGGACGAAGTACAGGACGCAGGAGTAGTCCAAGCTGTCATTGCGAGCCCTTCGCTCCTGTCACTCTGAGCGAAGCGAAGAGTCTCGGGGCGCTCAGGACAGGCTCAGTAAAGCAATCCGTGAACCCCGGAGCGGGCGGATTGCTTCGTCGCTTAGTTTACACTGAGCGAAGCGAATGTGCT
>JBGOXU010000144.1:0-3722 GCA_041479305.1 Dehalococcoidia bacterium | reverse complement strand
TGCCACAAAAGGTCTCTTTTTCCTCGACGTTGGCGTCAGCGGTGGCATCTGGGGTCTGACCGAGGGGTACTGTTTGATGGTGGGCGGCGACCCCGCCGCCTACGAGAGACTTGAGCCGGTTTTTCGGACGCTGGCGCCAGCGCCGGACCGGGGCTATGGTCACATCGGACCCTCGGGGGCGGGGCATTTCGTCAAGATGGTGCATAACGGTATTGAGTACGGGGCGATGGAAGCTTACGCTGAGGGCTTTGAACTGATGCAGGCAAAGAGGGAGTTTGGCCTGGACCTGGCGCAGATTGCCGAGCTGTGGCGGCATGGGAGCGTGGTGCGCTCCTGGCTCCTCGATCTCACCGCCTCGGCGCTGAAGGAAAACCCGAAGCTGAGCAATCTTCAGGCTTACGTTGAAGACTCCGGCGAGGGCCGCTGGACAGTGCAGGAGTCAATCGACCTGGGCATACCCCTGCCCGTGATTACGCAGTCGCTGCAGGTGCGTTTCCGCTCGCGCCAGGAGCAGCCTTTTGGCGCGCGATTGCTCGCCGCGCTGAGGAATAAGTTCGGCGGGCACGCCGTCAAGGAAACTAAGTAGCTTCGCCGCGCGCCAGCGCCACCAGCCGGCGGTAGGCGGCGGCGGGGTCGGGTTGCAGGAATACCGCGCTGCCGACACAGATAACGTTAGCTCCCGCCCGCGCCACCTCGGCGATATTTCCCTCCTTGATGCCCCCATCCACCGCGATTTCCATCTCCGGGAGAGTGCGGCGCAACTCTTTGACTTTATCCATAACCTCAGGCAGGAATTTGGCGCCGTAGAAGCCAGGATGCACTGTCATGAAGAGGACACTGTCAATCTGGCCGGCGAGGGGCAGCACGGCTGAGACCGGGGTCTCCGGTTTCAGCGCCAGCCCGACCTTGAGCCTTAGCTTGCGAACGGCCGTGATTATTTTCTGTGGTTCCGGTGTGGCTTCATAGTGGAAGATGATTTTGCTGGCGCCGGCCTTCTGAAAACCGGCAACGTGGTCTTGCGGGCGTAGCACCATCAGATGGACTTCCCAGTTTAGCTTCGGTTTAATGCGGGCGATATCTTCCCAGCCGATGCTTTTTGATGGAACAAACTGTCCGTCCATGATATCGACCTGTATATAGCTGGTGAAGGTCGCGGCCTGACGCACCAGCTTATCCAGAGTGGCTGGCTCGTTAGAGAGGATTGCCGGGACGACCTGGACTGGTCTTGTCATCAGAGCTCTCGCAAAAAGACACGGGCGGGCGCGCCGATGTGGAGCAGGGAGACGTTGCTCGAAGCGCCCCGGGCGATAAACTTGACATAATCGATTGACACCGGCGGATTGCCCGGCCAGACGAGCATGCCGGGGTAGACGGACAGGCTGACATCGTAGATTCGGTGCGTCTTCATCGTGATGGATTTTTCGGGAAAAGCTACTTCCTGGCGCGGCGCAGTTTTAGCATCGCGCGCGCCTCATCAGGAGTTGCTGGCTCCAGGTTCAACTCCCTGGCGATGCGCACCGTCCGGGTCACCAGTTCAGCGTTGCTCTTTGCTAGTCGACCGGGCACGTAATTGATACTGTCCTCGAGGCCGACGCGCACATGCCCGCCGAGCACCATTCCTATCGTGGTCAGTGGTAGCTGGGAATCTCCGTGTCCGGAAACTTCGAAGATGGTGCCCACCGGCAGTCGCTCGCGGAGCGCCATCTGGTTCTGTGGCGTTCCCCGCAGGGCTCCCTGGGCGGGCATATTGAGACCGATGGTCGCGAAGTAGGGCTTATCGAGCAGCCCCTTGGCGATGAGGTTTTCCATCTCTTCGAGGCAGCAAAAGTTGACGATGGCGACCACCGGTTTGATGCCCAACTCTTGGCAGCGCCGGGCGGTGTGCTCGATTTCGGGCCGGGTGTAGATAGCCGGCGTCATGCCGTCCTTGCCCGGAAGGGCAATGAGGAAAGTATTGAGCGATGCCATCTCCGGTTTCAGCTTCAGGGGCGCAATGCGCTCTTCCGTATCAGCCGCCGCGGAACCGGTGCTCAACTGCACAATGAGGTCGCTGGAGGCTTTGATGCCATCCTGTATGGCACGGAGCACTCGCAGGTCCATTGTGCTCTTGCCGCGCTTGTCGCGGGCGTGGATGTGAACGATGGACGCTCCGGCCTCCCGGCACTTCATCGCGTCCTCAATAATCTCGTCCGGCTGTTCGGGCAGGTTGGGATTGGCTTCCTTGCCGTGTCCACCACCGGTCAGCGCGGCGGTTATGATGACTTTCTGCTTTGCCTGGCGTGGCATATCTCCTCCTCATAAGTCGAGCTAATTATAGCACACTTGCCGATTGACGGGTCAGGAATGTGGTGTGATAATTTTAAGTAGCGAGGAGGCGACAATGTTAGCGGTTGGTATGCTCTGGGGCAAAAAGGGCGTTCGCTCTTTCGACATCCCGAAGCCGGACATTAAGGAGCCGGATGAGGTCCTGGTGCGGGTGAAAGAGGCGGGGCTGGACGGCACGGACTTCAACATCAAGACGGTGATAGAAGTCGAGCCCTGGTAGGCATAACTTGTAGGTATAAAAAGAGGGGACCGCTTTTCCAGGAAGCGCCCCCCTCTGCTTGAATCCACCTCAAACCCGACTCAACATCCGGTTACCCTCGCCGGAAGAGGTCTCCTTCTCTTGAGGACTGACCTCAACCCAACTCATTCTGAGTCAGGTTCGAGTTCCAGCGCGCCCTGCCTGCGCAGGGCACTACCTGTCAACCTGCCGAACTCCGAAGAGTTCCTGAAGCCTCATAGCAACACCTCCTCTTCCTCAGATAGGACTTCTCTACGAGCCTTCACTATATTTTAGACACACGATTTCCCACTTGTCAATAGGTGTGCGCGCCTATTTTTTGGTGCGCCCGCGGTCCTCCGGGTACAGCACCTGGGGATGAAAAAACAAATAGAGGAGTGAGCCCAGGAAAGTAATCAAGATGATGACCAGTGCCCAAATCCATTTCTTCCCGCCCACCACTCTCTGCCGGTACGCCAGGTCCTGCAAGAGCAGCCCCGCCAGTATCCAGTGGGTGATGCCGATGAGGACAACCCTGAGAATCCATTCTGGATTCATCCCGGCTCCCATCCCTGCCGCAACGCTATTTGCCGTTATTATATACGATTTGCGGGTCGATTAGATAGGTGGGCTGGACGGGTTGGTTTGGCGTTTCGTGCTTAGTATTTAGGGTTTGACCCGGTTGGTGATATCGCGGTAGGTAGCAAGCTGGCAAACGATGCCATCGGCGTCCACGTACGGTGAAGCCAGAAGCTCGAAGGTCTTACCATTAGAGAAGGTATATTGCCATTTCTCCACCTGACCGTTCAAGACCTGCGGCAGGCGGCACTCCGGCGCGCA
The DNA here is from genome assembly GCA_041479305.1 of Dehalococcoidia bacterium. Classification (GTDB taxonomy): domain Bacteria; phylum Chloroflexota; class Dehalococcoidia; order Dehalococcoidales; family RBG-16-60-22; genus JBGOXU01. The sequence goes on along the minus strand of JBGOXU010000144.1, from coordinate 340 downwards.
GGGACGGTCGAGGTGGCGGATTTGCTGGTGACAGAGACCGCCGACACCTTCTCCAAATTCCCGGACCATCGTCGGGTTCATATACCTTATCCTGTAGTCCGGGCCAATGATGACCACGCCGTCCGCCACGCGGTTGAGAATGCCCATCATCTTGTCTCTCTCCTTCGTCAGGAGGTTTTCGATTTCGAGGCGTCGCTCGTACTCGTTCCGAGCGACGGCGGTCAGGTAGCCCATCGTGCCGGCGATGATGACAAAAAGCACCGGGCGGATGAGGGGGTCGGGGTAAGGAGAGATGAAGAAGGCACGCGGCAGGAATATAGCGAAACTGGCCAGGGTGACG
>JBGOXU010000143.1:0-3724 GCA_041479305.1 Dehalococcoidia bacterium | reverse complement strand
GTGGCGACAGGTATATCCTACTTGGGCGAAGAAGCTGGGCATTGAATACGGTATTACCGCCAGACACTATAGCGAGGTTCTGGCTGAGAAGATTAAGGCGGGAGAGTTCGTATTTCCCTCCCCCTCCCCCGCTTTCTTCTGTAACTCGTACAGCTTGGTCAGGGCTTCCAGCGGCGTCAGCGAGTTGATGTCCAGCTTCGCCAGCTCCTCGACGACCGGCGATTTCTGCCCGAAGAGCGGGACCTGCAATGGCGGCTCTTTACCTCTCTTGGCTGGCTTCACCGACGGCGTTTTCCTGTCCCCCTCCAAATCCTCCAGAACCTCGCGCGCCCGGTGCACCACCGACCGCGGCAGCCCGGCCAGCTGGGCGACGTGGATACCATAGCTCCGGTCGACTCCTCCCGGCACAATGCGGTACAGGAAAGTCACTTCCCCACCCTCCTCCTTCACCGCCACGTTAAAGTTCTTGACGCGGGGGAGGAAGCGGGCCAGCTCCACCATCTCGTGGTAGTGGGTGGCGAAGAGCGTCTTGGCGCCGAGCCGGGGGTGGTTATGGATATACTCGGCCACGGCGCGGGCGATGGACAGGCCGTCGTAAGTGCTCGTGCCGCGCCCAATTTCGTCGAGGATAATGAGACTGCGGGGAGTGGCATTATTCAGGATATTGGCCGTTTCCACCATCTCGACCATGAAGGTCGATTGCCCGGCAGCGATGTCCTCCCCGGCGCCGATGCGCGTGAATATACGGTCGACGATGCCGATGCTTGCCGATTCGGCGGGCACGAAGCTGCCCATCTGCGCCAGCAGGACGATGAGCGCCACCTGCCGCAGGTAGGTCGACTTACCCGACATATTCGGCCCCGTGAGCACGATGAGCTGGGTGTCTTCGTTCGATAGGTAAGTATCGTTGGGGATGAAGCTGCCCATCAGCAGGCTGCGCTCGACGACGGGGTGGCGGCCTTGCTTGATTTTGATTTCGGTGCCGTCGTTAAGCTCGGGACGGACATAGTGATAGCGGACGGCGACATCGGCCAGGCTGGAGAAAACATCGATGTGCGCCAGCGCCCGTGCCAGCGAGAGAATCGACTCGCCGTAGCCGGCGGCCTGCCGGCAGACCTGCTGGAAGAGGGTCGTCTCAAGCTCGGTGATGCGGTCGCGGGCGTTCAGGATGAGCGATTCGTACTCCTTAAGCTCCGGCGTGATGAAGCGCTCCCCGCCCACCAGCGTCTGCTTGCGGATGAAGTCGGGCGGCACCTGCGCCAGGTTGGACCTGGAGACCTCGATGTAGTAGCCGAAGACGTTGTTGAACCCGACCCTGAGCGACTTGATTCCGGTCCGCTCGCGCTCCCGCCGTTCCAGGTCGGCGAGATACTGCTTGGCGTTACGGGATTTCGAGCGCAGGCTGTCCAGTTCCTCGGAGAAGCCCGACCGGATGACATCCCACTCCCCAAACGTGGACGACTCATCGATGATTGCCCGGGCGATTAGCTCAATCACCTCCGGCAAGGGCTTAAGCTCGTTCTTCAGCCAGTCGATTGCCCCACCCTCCCCCACCGCTTCTTTCAGTTTCGGGACCAGCTCAAGACTACGGCGGAGAGTGACCAACTCGCGTGGCAGGGCGATGTTGCTCCGGACGCGGTTGATGAGCCGCTCCAGGTCGGCAATGTCGCCCAGAAGCACAATGACCTGGCTCCGCGCCAGGGTGTTGCCGGCAAACCAGTCGATGGCGTCCCGTCGCTTCTTCAGTTCGGTTATGTCAAGTAGCGGCTGGCCCAGCCATCGTTTGAGCAATCGACCGCCCGCCGCCGTCTTCGCCTGGTCGATGACCGAGAGCAGTGAGCCGCTGACGGCGCCGGTGCGACTGCTCTGAAAAAGCTCGAGGTTGCGCTGGGTCTGCGTGTCCAGCGCCATAAACGACTCCGTGGTGTAAGTGGTCAGGCGGGTCAGCTGCCCCACCCCGGCCTTCTGCGTCTCCCGGATGTAGCGGATGACGGCGCCCGCCGCCCGCACCGCCAGCGACAGACCGGCGCACCCGTAGCCTTCCAGCGTGCTTGCGCCGAAATGCTCGAGGAGCGTCTGCTGTGCCGTCTCCTGCTCAAATGAGTAATCGTCGAGGCGGGTGACCGGGGCTTTGAGGCTCAGACTCGACAAATCGGCGCCTTTGGGGGCGATAATCTCGGAGGGCTTGAGCCGCTCCAGCTCGGTGGCAAGGCGCGAGAGGGGAAGCTGGGTGACGGCAAACTCGCTCGTGGTGATGTCCACGTAAGCCAGTCCCGCCGCTTCCTCACCCGGCACAATGGCAACCAGGTAGTTGTTCTTTTTGCTATCGAGAAGCGTCGGCTCGACGACGGTGCCCGGGGTGACCAGCCGGATGACTTCCCGCTCGACGATGCCTTTGGTTTCGCCGGGCTTGGTCATTTGCTCGCAGATGGCGACCTTGTAGCCGCGGTTGATGAGCTTGGCCAGGTAGCTATCGAGGGCGTGGTACGGGATGCCGGCGAGGGGCACCTTGTTGCCTTTGCCCATCTCCCGCGAGGTGAGGACAATCTCCAGCTCTTTCGAGGCTATCCGGGCGTCCTCATCAAACGTTTCGTAAAAATCGCCCAGCCGGAAAAGGACGATGGCGTTCGGGTACTGGCGCTTAATGCGGAGGTACTGCTGGCGGATAGGCGTGACCGCGTCCTTCATACGGAGTTATTGTACTAAAGAAGGGGGAGAAAAGGAAAGGGGGGACTTCCGCCCCCCTCCTGAGCACAGACTACATATTCTGGCTAAATCTTGTCCTTAGCCTCAACCTCGACCAGGGATTCTTTAGCCATCCTGAAGTGGCGCACCTTAATGGCCGATACCAGAATGCCGGTGGCGCCGATGAGCGTCGATAGGACTCTCTCCATTCCCGGCATCGGTCTCGTCCAGGTCAGGATGAGTATGCCGATGCTGGACAGTCCGAAGATTAGTACCTGAAATATGGCGGACGCTCTCCCCTCACTCATCTCTTCTTCCCTCAAAAATGCTTCTAATTAGTAAAACGAAAGAAAAGGCGAAAGGTTAGCGGGAGAGTGGAAATTCCCGGCAGTAAGTTGCGGGTAGCGGCTTCAGATGTGCGCCTTCATGACCTCACCCGCTACTTGACGCCGCTCACTCTTCCCGATAGAATAACAGTGGACGCTGGGGAATCGTCTAGCGGTAGGACAACGGACTCTGAATCCGTCTAGGAAGGTTCGAATCCTTCTTCCCCAGCCAGAAAAATTCAGACAGAAAACGAGTGATGAAAAGCAAAATACCCAGAAATCTTAGGTATTTTGTAGCTAAGTTGGGCGAAAGGTATGCTGATGTGCATCCGGTAGAAGGTGGTTGTTACCCACTTCCTCGCAAGTTTTGGCCCTCCAAATTCTTCCCTTATAATACCGACCCAACAGAAGGCGATGTGACGTTACTTTACTGTTTCAAAAACTATCTTGATCACTCAGATGAAATACCAGGTTTGGGGCTCGTGTATAGCATCGATGAAAGCGACGACAGGAAGACTTTATGGTACCACTTTGTACCTTTTGCTTCGCCAATTGAAAGCGATACAATTCGCATGAAACTGACGCTAGCGGGCATGTTAGAAGACTTGCACGATATGCTTGACACAGGGAGAACTCCGTACCGCCTTCTGTTTGAGATACAAAATGCATCTGCCCACAGCTTGCTCGAAGGCGTCCAAATCAATTGGCCATAG
>JBGOXU010000142.1:0-3725 GCA_041479305.1 Dehalococcoidia bacterium | reverse complement strand
TCATAGAAAGACTCTTCGCTTCGCTCAGAGTGACAGCCCAGACGCCCGTAATGACGGCTTAGAGAGAAACAGCGCAAAATCACCGCTTGACAAACGCCGCCCGCCTTCCCTATAATAAAAAAGGAGCTTTGCAATTCCCCCCAGGGTACTTGACACCTAGTCTATTTCCGTATAAAGTTACACAAAAGCAACTCCGTAAGGCGTGATGCTTTTAGCCAAGCCCATCCATGTTTCCCGGTACCACGGAAAATGAGAGAATTTCAGTATATTTCAGGTCCAATTCTCGTGTATGACGACTAAGTACATCTTTGTAACCGGCGGCGTGGTCAGTTCCGTAGGCAAAGGTATCACCGTCGCTTCCATCGGCAATCTCCTCAAGAGCCGCCAGCTGAAAGTCTCCGTCCAGAAACTGGACCCCTATCTCAATGTCGACCCCGGCACCATGTCCCCCTACCAGCACGGCGAGGTTTTTGTGACTCAGGACGGGGCGGAGACCGACCTTGACCTGGGCAACTACGAGCGGTTCATCGATATCAACATGTCCGCCGACTCCAATGTGACCTCGGGGCAGATTTACAGCACCGTCATTGCCCGCGAGCGCCGCGGCGATTTCCTCGGCGGCACCATCCAGGTCATCCCCCACGTCACCCAGGAAATCAAGGAGCGCTTCAAGAGAATCGCCCAGAAGTCCCAGGCGGACGTGGTCTTGGTGGAGGTGGGCGGCACGGTGGGCGACATCGAGGGACAGCCCTTCCTGGAAGCCATCCGCCAGATGCGCAATGACGTCGGCCGGGACAATGTCCTTTATGTCCACGTCACCCTTCTCCCCTACCTCAACTCGACCAAAGAGCTAAAGACCAAGCCCACCCAGCACAGCGTCAACGAGCTCCGCCGGATGGGTATCCAGCCGGATGTCATCATCTGCCGCGCCGATTTGCCGATTCCCGAGAGCATCCGGGACAAAATTTCCCTTTTCTGCGACGTGGAGCGACAGGCAGTCCTCCCCCTGCCCACCGTCCAGCATATTTATGAAATACCGCTAATTCTGGAGGAGGCGGGACTGGGACAGCTAATCGTCGATAAGCTGGGGCTGAAGGCGGCGCCGGCTGACCTTGCCGAATGGCGCCAGATGACGACACGTCTCAAGGCCCCTCACGAACCACTCAACATCGCGTTCGTCGGCAAGTACGTGGAATTGGCGGACGCGTATTTCTCGGTGAGAGAAGCGCTTTGCCACGCTTCCCTCTTTCACGATAGGGACATCAAGCTCACCTGGGTCCATTCTGAGGACCTGGAGAAGGATGGCACTGAGGACCTCCTGCGCTCGGCACAGGGCATCGTTGTTCCCGGCGGTTTCGGCGTCCGCGGCATCGAGGGTATGGTGAAAGCCGCCAACTACGCCCGCACGAACGAAATCCCCTACCTCGGGTTGTGCCTGGGAATGCAAATTATGGTCGTCGAGCTTGCCCGCTCGGTCTTTAACTCGAACGAGCCCAACTCCACGGAGTTCAACCCCACCAGCTGCTACCCGGTCATCGACCTCCTGCCCGAGCAGAAGACAATTCAGAAGATGGGCGGCACGATGCGGCTGGGCAATTACCCGTGCCAGCTTCTCCCGGGAAGCCGGGCGAGACAGGCTTACGGCCAGGAGTTGATTTACGAGCGGCACCGCCACCGCTATGAGTTCAACAACGACTACCGCGAGGTGCTGAACAAGGCGGGCCTCATCTACAGCGGTCTGTCTCCGGACGGACGGCTCGTGGAAATCTGCGAAATGGCCAATCACCCATGGATGGTCGGGTGCCAGTTCCACCCTGAGTTCGGCTCCCGGCCCAACACTCCCCATCCCCTCTTCCGCGATTTCATCGGCGCGGCCAAAGCCATTATGCGCGAGGGCGCTCAGCCGCCGCTGCCCTTCCGGGTGAACGGGGAGAAAGTGAGGTCGCAATGAGATTCTTCCTCGATACGGCGAACGTTGACCAGATAAAGCAAGCCGTTAAGCTGGGCGTCATCAGCGGCGTGACCACCAACCCCACCCTCGTTGCCAAAGAAGGCACCACCAATTATGAGACCGTGGTCAAAAAGATTTGTGCCATTGTCCCCGGCTCGGTATCCGTGGAAGTGCTGGCGGAGGACGCCGCGGGCATGATTGCCGAAGCCCGCATCAAGGCTTCCTGGGCGCCCAACGTGACCATCAAGATACCGTCCACCGCTGCCGGACTGGAAGCCATCGCCACTTTGACCAGGGAAAGTATTGAAACGAATATGACCCTGTGCTTCTCTTTGAACCAGGCCCTGCTCGGCGCGCAGGCGGGAGCCACCTACGTCAGCTCATTTGTGGGCCGGCTCGACGACATCGGCCAGGATGGTATAGAATTAGTCAAAGACATCGTTGCTATCTTCAAGCAGTACCAGCTTCCCACGCAGGTGATTGCCGCCAGTATCCGTCACCCGTTGCACTGTGTTGCGGCGGCCAAAGCGGGAGCGCACATCGCCACGGTGCCTTACAGCGTTCTCACGCAGATGATGAACCACCCGATGACGGACATCGGGGTCAAGCGTTTCTTAGATGATTGGAGGAAGGTGTCACAAAAATAGCTATGGAAAACCAGACTGACAGAGCCGAAAGGGTGGCCGTGGGGCCAACGATGACCTTCGAGGAACTCGAAAAGAAGAGCCGCGAGGAGTTGATTGAAGTCGCCAAGGGGATGGGCGTTAACAACATCACCACCTTGAAGAAGCAGGAGTTTATTCTACGCATTCTCCAGGCGGATACCGAACAGCAGGGCTTCGTTTTCTGCAAGGGCATCCTGGAGACGATGACCGATGGCTATGGCTTCCTTCGTCAGGACACCCTCCTCCCCAGCCAGACTGATGTTTATATTTCCCCCTCCCAAATCCGCCGCTTCGGTCTGAGGAACGGGGATATGGTGGTGGGACAGGGCCGCCCGCCCAAGAGCAACGAAAAGTACTTCAGCCTGCTCCAGGTGCTGGCGGTCAACGACCTCAGCCCCGAACTGGCGAAGGACCGGCCTCACTTCGGGTCGCTGACGCCCACCTTCCCGGACAAACAGCTTAACCTGGAGCATGCTCCCGACGAGCTTTCCACCCGCCTGATGAACCTCATTTCTCCTATAGGTCGCGGACAGCGCGGCCTGATAGTCTCGCCGCCCAAAGCGGGCAAGACTATCCTGCTCAAGAACATCGCCAACGCTACGAACATCAACTACAGTGACGTCCACATAATGGTCTGTCTCATCGGTGAGCGCCCGGAAGAGGTCACCGATATGAAGCGGTCGGTCAAGGGCGAGGTTATCGCCGCCACCTTCGATGAGCCGGTGGAGAACCAGACCCACGTCGCCGAGCTTGCTCTGGAGCGGGCAAAACGCATCGTCGAAAGCGGCAAAGACGTTTTCATCCTGCTCGATGGCATTACCCGCCTCACCCGCGCCTACAACCTGGCAATGCCTTCCAGCGGCCGCACCCTGTCCGGCGGTATTGACCCCACCGCCCTGCACCCCGCCAAACGCTTCTTCGGCGCGGCACGCAATACGGCAGAGGGCGGCAGTCTGACCATCATCGCCACCTGCCTTATCGATACAGGCAGCCGCATGGACGACCTCATTTACGAAGAGTTCAAGGGCACCGGCAACATGGAGCTCCACCTCGACCGGCGCCTCTCCGAACGGCGTATCTTCCCGGCGATGGACATCCAGCGCAGCGGC
>JBGOXU010000141.1:0-3743 GCA_041479305.1 Dehalococcoidia bacterium | reverse complement strand
GGCATAAGTCGAAGTGATGGAATCTGACTTATGGAACAACTGCTTGACTTTTGGAACAGAAGACACTTTTGGAGCAAGGCTCTTCTCAAGGGAAGGGGGCTAGGGGTTCACCCAGAAGGGTTCAGTTCTGGTGACATCACTGGAACCACCCTGAAGGGGATGGGTTGATGTATTCCTAACGAAGAAGAGCCTTGTTCGTTGCTACCCCACCAGCAGGGGTGTGATGTACGTCTCGATGATTGCGGCGGGGAGCAGGAAGGCAAAGGCGATGAGCAGGTATTTCAAGCTCTGTTTTGTTTTGGGGACCAGTGCCCCCCGTTTCGCGGGGAAAAACAGCGCGGACAGCGCCGCCACGCCGAAGTTCAGCGCCGCCGCCTCGCCGATAACGATGGCCGGCAGCTCGAAAATGCCGTGCGGCAGAATCGCACCGAGAAGGAAAAGCAGTGACTTTTGCTGGACGGCGGCGGCGGCGACATAGGTCAACATCCAGCCGTTCACCACCAGCGTCAGAATCGGTGGAAGGAGGAGCATCGGGCTGAAGATGAAGCTAAAAACCAGGCTGGTGACGTTCTTGAAGAAGATGAAGATGGCGGTGGTAATCTGGAACGGCTTCAAGAACTCGGCCAGTTGTCTCAGCCAGGAGAGGTCATCCGTGACCAGGTTGCTGATTCCGGAAGGCATCACCAGCCCCAGGGTCATCCCCAGGACAAAGAGCGCCGTGGCCGCCCAGACCCATCTCCGGTAAGTCACCGGGCTACTCGCCTCCCCACTTTTCGTAGAAGACGATTTCGGAAAGCTCTTTGCGCGGCCGCGCGTCGCGGACCTGGTCGGGATAACCGAGCGGCGTCATCTCGACGACGCAGAAGCCCGGCGGCACACCCAGCGCCGCCTCCGCCTTCTTAGCGTCAAAAAGCCCGACGTGCACAGTCGCCAGCCCCAGCGCGTGCGCCGCCAGCGCCAGGTTTTCCATCGCCAGCGCCACATCGAACATAAACCAATCGCCCTTGTCCGTGTCCGGAACGCCGGGGCCGTGGAACCCCGCCTTGCCCAGCTCGGCGCAGGCGACGATGACCACGGGCGCGTTGCGGATGGAGTTCATCGCCGAGTTGGTCGCCGTCAGGGTATCGGCCAGCTTGCCTTTGGTGACCGGGTCCTTGACCACGACGAACCGCCAGCACTGGGTGTTTGCCCAGGAAGGCGCCAATCTCGCGGCATCGAGGACTTTGGTCAGGAGCGTGTCGTCTATTGGGTCGGGCTTGTACTTGCGAATGCTCCGGCGCGATTTGATGGCTTCCAGGACGTCCATTATTGCCTCCTTGGTTTACTCTTCCCAGGCGCCCTCGCCGATGAGGGCGACGAACCGGCAGCCGCCCAGACTCTCCATCGAGTAGCCCTTCTGGTGCCGCGTTATCTTCTTTAAGTCCTGAAGGTGGCGTGAGCCGACCGGCACGACCATCCTCCCGCCGGTGACCAGTTGCTCGATTAGCTCTTTGGGCACTTTGGGCGCGGCGGCGGTGACTATAATCGCATCGTAGGGGGCGTCCTGTTCCCAGCCGAGCGCCTGCCCTGCCAGGTGGATTTCGACGTTCTGGTAGCCGAGGCTATCCAGCACCCGCTTGGCCGATTCTGCCAGCCCTGGCACTCGCTCCACGGTGATGACTCGCTGCGCCAGCCCGGCCAGGATTGCCGCCTGGTAGCCGCTGCCCGTCCCCACTTCCAGCACCTTCTCCGTGCCCTTAAGCTCCAGCGACGCGGTCATCAAAGCAATGATAAAGGGCTGGGAGATGGTCTGGTTGTAGCCGATGGGCAGGGGAATGTCCTCATAGGACAGGTGCTGGTTTTCCGCCGGAATGAACTTTTCCCTCGGGATGCGGGACATCACGGCAAGCACGCGCTCGTCCTTGATTTCAGCACGGAGCTGGTCAATCAGCCGGGCCCTGGCGACCTCAAAGTCCATAGTCACCCGCCGGTTACGGCAGGACCAGAGCGAGAACAACGAGAATGATGATGATGACGCCGGTCAATATGGCGATGCGCTTTAGCTCGGTGGTGACGTAGGGAAAGCGCTCGGCAATTGACTTGACCCTGCCCGATGTCGCTCTGGCGGGGACTGGCGGCATGCCCGGTGCGGAAACCGCCGGGGTTGCAACATCATTCTCCGCTTTTTTCTTCGGCTCGAAATATCTCTTAGCTTTGCGTGATTTCGGCATTATGTCTCCTTTGCTGTCATCGACTATTTGGCCCGGGGGTGGGACTTCTCATAGGTGCGCCGTACGTGCTCATTGGTCAGGTGAGTGTAGACCTGGGTGGTGGAGATATTGGCATGCCCGAGGAGCTCCTGCACGGCCCGGAGGTCGGCGCCGCCGCTGAGCATGTGCGTGGCGAAGCTGTGCCTCAAGGTGTGCGGGCTGACCTCGCTACTCAGCTTGGCGGATTTCACGTATTCCTTCAGTTTCTGCCAGAAGCCCTGCCGGGTCAATCTTTCGCCGCGCGGGTTGAGGAATAGCGCCGTTTCCGACTTATTGCGGGACACTCTGGGACGGACTTTATCGATGTACTCCTTGACCGAGCGCGCCGCGCCCTCGTAAATCGGTATCATGCGCTCCTTCTTACCCTTGCCGAGACAGCGGACAAATCCGCCGTCGAGGTCGATATCGCCGAGATTCAGGGAGACCAGCTCGCTGATTCTCATACCGCTGGCGTAGAGTAGCTCCAGCATCGCTTTATCTCTTTTGGCTTCGGCGGTGTCCTGCTTGGCCGGTTGCTCCAGAAGCCGGCGCACCTCGCTAATGGAAATTGGTTTGGGGAGTGGTTTACCCACGCTCGGCGAGCTCATATTCTTGGTGGGGTCGGTCTTGATGAGGCCTTCGGCGGTCAGGAAACCGAAAAAGGAGCGGGCGGAGGCCACTTTGCGGGCGACGGTGGTGGGGGCGTACTGTCTCTCTTTCAGCCCGAGCATATAGCTCAGCATCCACTGCCGACTGAAGTTCCCCCAGGCGGGCATCAAGTTCTGTTTGACGGCCTCCTGGTTAGCGAACTCAGCCAGGTAGCCTAGGTCGTTGTGGTACGCGGCGATGGTGTTCTCAGAAAAACCTTTTTCTACCGTCAGGTAGTTCAGAAAGCTGCGTATTTCCCCTTTCACCGCTCCTCCTTGTTGTTCACGAGTCTAGTATATGTCAAGTAAGCTATTTTAACATAAAATTGGAAAACACAAAAGTGGGGGCAACCCACCACTAAAGCCGCATCATCATCAATTATCAATATTTTTGACATTCTGGAGTGAACCCCTGAGACTGGACACTAAGGGTTAGGAAGGTTTGGCAGGGTCAGGTGCCCTATAATAGGGGGCAGAAAGGACCTTGCCATGAGAAATCAGAGAAGTTTCAGCGTAGAGTTTAAGAGACAGGTCATTCAGGAGCTTCTCAGTGAAGAGAGCCGCCCGGCTCAGCTCTGTCGGAGATACAACATATCATCGAGCCTGCTCTACTACTGGAAGAGACAGTACAGCCGGGGTAAGTTCAATAATGAGCCCACCGAGGAAGCCGCTCTCAAAGACCGGGTGGAGAAACTGGAGCGACTGGTGGGCAAGCTGACCCTGGAGAATGAGTTTCTAAAAAAGGGGTTGCAGAGCACCCTCAGTCAGCAGCGGAGAAACGGGCAATCGTCGCCAGGTGGCGGCCCCTCGTCAGCAGCATCCGGTGGGGGTGTAAACTCATGAATATCGCCAGGAGCACCTTCTACCG
>JBGOXU010000140.1:0-3792 GCA_041479305.1 Dehalococcoidia bacterium | reverse complement strand
TGGATTTTCAAAATCGGGACCCTCGGTACCGGCGCCCTCACTGGCACCAACTTCTCGGTGGTCATGTCCAGCGGGGAGACGTGTAACAACACCGTGTGTTGGTGGACCGCAGAAGCCGCGACACTGACGGATTCGGTCTTCATAGGAAGTATTCTCGCGGGTACGTCCATCACCGTTACCCGTGGGAGTTTGGACGGGCAAGCCTTGGCGAAAGTCGCAGTGACGTTGACTGACGCTACCATTACAGTGCCTGACGGCCCGGTTGCTCCGCCACCTCCGCCACCTACACCAACCCCAACGCCAGTAGACCTTGGGTCGGCCGCCAATTACGCGGTTCTGGCTAGCTCCACGGTCACCAACACCGGTAATACCGCGGTTAATGGGGATCTTGGTCTCTCGACAGGAGTGTCGGTCACTGGCTTTGCAACTTTGGCCAACACGGTCGTGGAAGGTTCTACGTCAACAGGCCTGACCGATGGGCCGGGGATCGTCATCGGGACGATACACATAGCTGATACCGCCATAGATCCAGTCGTATCAGCCACCTCCGCAGCGCAGGCCCAACTCGACTTGACCACGGCGTATAACAACGCCGCTGGACAAACAGTCGGGGCTGTCACTGTTGCCGGAAATCTAGGCGGGCAAACCCTCACCCCTGGCCTCTATAAATCCACGTCCTCGCTTGAGATATCGTCAGGGGATCTCACGCTCAACGCCCAGGGCGACGCGAATGCTGTCTTCATCTTCCAGATGGCGTCCACACTCACCACGACAACCGGTCGCCAGGTTATCCTGACCAACGGAGCCAAGGCTTCCAACGTCTATTGGCAGGTCGGCAGTTCAGCGACTCTTGGAACGTACTCCGTCTTCAAGGGAAACATCTTGGCATACGCATCAATCACGATTACTACCGGCGCAACACTGGACGGCAGAGCGTTGGCACAAACTGGCGCGGTTACACTAGACGCCAATGCCGTTACAAAGCCTGACTCAGGTGCGGCCGCAGACACCACCGCACCCACGGTGAATTCCACGGTCCCGGCTAATGCTGCCACGGGTGTGTCCATCAACAGCGCAATCACCGCCACCTTCAGTGAGGCGATGGATCCCTTGACGGTCGCCACCGCCACCTTTACCTTAAATCAAGGGGCGACACCTGTTGCCGGCACGGTGACCTATGCTGGCGTCACGGCAACCTTTACCCCATCAAGTAGTCTCGCATACAGCACCACCTATAACCCTAATTACAGGGGGCGTGCTTAAAAACGCGCCCCCTTGTTGTTAAGTGACATAGGAATGAGTAAGGAGCTTTACATGTGGATATTTAAGTACTTTACCTGCTTGGTACAGAGTCATGTTTTTACCGAGGTAACCTGGAGAGATTTGCCTTACAAGTACTGCTTAAGATGCGGCAAGTTCGAGGAGCGAGACATAACCGCCAACTGCCACGCACTCCTATACGGTCAGGTCGAGGGTGATGTTGCTCTCCTCCGGTGAAATCATCTTGATGGTGAAGCCGAGCTTCCGCGCCAGGTTGAGCATGCCCCGGTTCTCGTTCAGGACGACGGCGTAAATGCTCCGCAGGCTCTTCTCCCGGGCGACGCCGATGAGTATATCGGAGATTTTGATGCCGAGGCCGACACGCTGAAAATCATCGGCAACGACGATAGCGAACTCCCCGGTATCGCCGCTCGGCGATATGATGAGCCGCCCCACGCCGACATTGCGCCGCTTCTTATCGGCAGTGTATTCTGCGATGATGGCCATCTCGCGGTCGTAATCGATGTTGCAGAAACGGGTCAGCATCTCGTGCGTGATGTCGCGGATGGTGTAGAAGAAGCGGTACCGTGACGATTCCGGCGAAAGACCGGCAATAAGCTCCCTCTCCATCGGCTCGTCCTCCGGGCGGATGGGACGAAGTAGCACTTGCCTGCCATCGCGGCAGCGCCACGGCTGGACGTACTTGGTGGGGTAGGGCGAGATGATGAGGTGCCCGTGCTCCTCGATGCCCGTCTTGACCACCTCTTCATCGAGGATGATGCGGGCATCCAGCGCCACGACGCCGTCCGGGCAGACGACGAGAGGGTTGATGTCCAGCTCCTTAATCTCCGGGAAGTCGATAATCATATTAGACACTTTCACCAGCGTCTCATCCAGCAGCCTCAGGTTGGCCGGCGGCTTGCTGCGGAAGCCCTGGGAAAGCAGTTTGTACGTCTTGGTGCCCTCCAGGATGCGGCGGGCCAGGCTCTGGTTTAACGGCGGCACGCCGACGGCGACATCTTTGAAGAACTCCGCCTCGGTGCCGCCCAGGCCGAAGAGGATGACCGGACCCAGCACCGGGTCTTTCTTACTGCCCACAATCAGTTCATAGTGGTAGCCGGTAATCATCTTCTGTATGCTGATGCCCTCAATTTTGGCATCGGGTTGGGCTTTCTTCACCGTGTCCATCATTTCGGCCCAGACTTTTTTCACTTCGTCCGCCGAGGCAATGCGCAGGCGCACACCGCCGACATCTGATTTATGGGAGATATCCGGCGAGGTGATTTTCATCACCACCGGGTAGCCCAGGCCGGAGGCAATCATCACTGCCTCCTCCGCCGTCCGGGCGAGATGCGGCGTCGTCGACGTGATGCCGTAAGCGGTAAGCAGTTTCTTGGAGTCCTCTTCGCTCAGGAGGGTGCGGCCTTCTTTGGCCTGCCGGTGGGTCAGAATCTTGAGGTAGTTCTTGGGCACTCCCAGCTCGAGCGGCAAGTCCTCCGGAGTTTCATAGAGCATTTCCAGCTCTTTGGCGTACTGGTACATGTAGAGGTAGGTCTTGATGGCTTCCTCGGGGAACTCGTAGGTCGGTATGCCGTTGTCATAGAAGAGCTTGCGCGCCTTGGCTACCTCTTCCGAGCCAATCATCGAGGTGACAATTGGTTTGTTCGCCTTCTTGGCGTACTTGACGATGGCTTTAGCCACCTCCATCGGCGAGGCGATGCCCTGCGGCGTGTAGATAACGACGGCGCCGCTGACATTGGGGTCTTTGAGGACGGTCTCAATCGTCTTGACGTAGGTCTCCGGCGCGGCGTCCCCCAGGATATCCACCGGGTTGGACTTGCTCCAGTAGGGCGGCAGGAACTGGCTCAGCGCGGCGAAGGTCTCTTTGGTCATCTGGGCCAGCTTGCCGCCGCGACTGATGAGCGCGTCGGTGGCGAGCACGGCCGGCCCGCCGGCGTTAGTGACAATCGCCACATTGGGCGCTTTGGGCAGTACGGCGGTGTTCAAAATCGAGGCGCAGTTGAACAGGTCCTCGATTTCTTCCACCCGGACGGCGCCGGCGCGATTGAACACGGCATCGTAATACAGGTCTTCACTCACCATCGCGCCGGTGTGAGACTTGGCCGCCGCCATGCTCTCCGCGAATTTACCCGGCTTGATGACGATAATGGGCTTGGTGCGCGCGAAGCCGCGGGCGGCGCTCATGAACTTTTTGGCGTTCTTCAGGGAGTTGCCCAGCGATTCGAGGTAAATCAGGATGCTCCGCGTCTTCGGGTCGGCGCCGAAGTAGTCAATCAAATCGCCGAAGTCGACGTCCAGCATCGAACCCATCGAGACGAAGGCGCTGAAGCCGATGTTGCGGCTTGCCGCCCAGTCGAGGACGGCGGAGCCCAGCGCGCCGCTCTGTGATAGGAAGGCGACGCGCCCCGGTTTGGCCAGCTTGGTGGCGAAGGTGGCATTCAGCCCAGCGGATGGTTTGATGACGCCCAGGCAGTTAGGCCCGATGATGCGGATGCCGTACTTGAGGGCGTT
>JBGOXU010000139.1:0-3797 GCA_041479305.1 Dehalococcoidia bacterium | reverse complement strand
CTTTCTTATCGCGGGTGGAGTTATAGACCTGCGCGCCTGCCTCCAGCTTGCCGGAGTAGACGCGGAAATAGACTAATCGACCGACAAAGGGGTCGGAGACAACCTTGAAGGCCAGCGCGGCGAACCGAGCATCGTCGGAGGCGGGAAGGGTGATTTCCTCGCCGGAGCTCGGGTTCACCGCTTTGAGCGGCGGCACATCGAGAGGGGAGGGGAGGTAGGCAACCACGGCATCGAGCAGGAACTGGATGCCCTTGTTCCTCAGGGAGGTGCCGCACAGAATGGCGACGCCCTTGTTGGCCAGAGTAACGCGCCGTACTGCCTGCCTGATTTCGTCCGGGGTGGGTGTCTTGCCTTCCACGAAGGCTTCCATCATCTGGTCGTCGGCTTCCGCCAGCTTTTCAATCAGCTTATGGTGGAACTCTTCCACCAGCGCCTGCTCTGAAGCGGGAATGGGGACTTCCTGCGGGTCAGAGTCAGGTTTGCCGTCAAAATACCAGGCTTTCTTCTCAACGAGGTCAATGACGCCCTCAAAAGCCTCTTCAACGCCCAAAGGCAACTGCACGGGCAGGGTCCGGGTTTTCAGGCGCTTCTCAATCATAGACACGGTGCGGGTAAAGCTGGCGCCTACCCGGTCCATCTTGTTGATGAAACAGATGCGGGGCACGCGATAGTGGTCCGCCTGTCGCCAGACGGTCTCGGACTGGGCTTCAACACCAGCCACGCCGTCAAAGACGACGACGCCGCCATCGAGCACGCGCAGACTCCGTTCGACCTCAGCCGTGAAGTCGACGTGTCCCGGGGTATCGATAATGTTAACCCGGTAGTCCTTCCAGTAGGTGGTGGTGGCGGCGGCTTTGATGGTGATGCCGCGCTCCCTTTCCAGCTCCATGAAGTCCATAACAGTCGTGCCCTCATCCACATTACCGATTTTGTACGTCCGTCCGGTATAGTAGAGTATACGCTCGGTGGTGGTCGTCTTACCGGCATCAATGTGAGCGATAATACCGATATTCCGAACTCGCTCCAATGGGTAACTTCTGGGCACAGCTCTGTCCTTTACCAATGTTCGATTTTTAGCCTGAAAGTCCAAGTTAGTAAAATCCTTACCATTTATAGTGGGCAAAGGCACGGTTAGCCTCAGCCATTTTATGCGTGTCCTCACGCTTCTTAATCGTAGTGCCCTGGTTCTGCCAGGCATCTCCCAGTTCCGCCGCCAGTCTCTCCGCCATCGGTTTGCCTTTGCGGGCGCGGGCGGAATCGAGCAACCACTGTAGGGCCAGGAAAAGGCCGCGCTCCTGCGGCACCTCGACCGGCACCTGGTAAGTGGCGCCACCGACGCGGCGGGGCTTGACCTCGAGCAGTGGGGTAGCGTTCTTGATTGCCTGCTCCAGAGCGGGAACAGCTTCCTGGGAGACCTGCTTCTGCAGAATCTCCAGGGCGTCATAGGTAATGCCTTCCGCGGTGCGCTTCCGGCCTTGCTTCATCACCTTCTTGATTAAGTTCGCCACGATGATGCTGTTGAACTTGGCGTCAGGCGTTTGTTCTCTCGTATAAATTCGGGCTCTTCTTGCCATGGTCTGCTCCTGTTAACGTTAGGCCGCGGGCGTGCTGGGTGCGGCGGGCGCGGCGGGCGCTGCCGTCTCTGCGGCCTTGCCGCCCTTACCCGCTTTGGCGCCGTATTTGCTGCGACCCTGCTTGCGGTTAGTAACACCGGTCGTGTCCAGGGTGCCGCGGATGATGTGGTAGCGGACACCCGGGAGGTCCTTCACTTTACCGCCGCGAATCAGGACTACCGAGTGCTCCTGCAGTTCATGTCCCTCCCCCGGAATGTAGGCGGTGACTTCCATCCCGTTGGATAGGCGTACTCGGGCAATCTTGCGCAGTCCGGAGTTCGGCTTCTTCGGAGTCATCGTTCTGACCTGGGTGCAGACACCCCGCTTCTGCGGCGAACCTTTGCCTTCAACCATCTTGTTCTTCAAGGCGTTGAAGGTAAAGCGCAATGCCGGCGCCTTCGTCCTTTTGACGATTTTCTTGCGGCCTTTCCGTATCAGTTGATTAATGGTTGGCACTGGTATTCTCCTGCCCTTACAATTTTAAATGGATGAGCTACGCTCATCCAAAAGCCATGCAAAGGGCTGATTGGAACTCAACCCTCGCATAGGGCTGAAAACCAAGAGTAAAGTCTAGCATAACGGGATATGATTGTCAACAACCACGCAGGAGACTTGCGCGAAAGGTTTATCCTGAGCGAAGTCGAAGGATTATTCCGCCCGCGCCAGGACCCGGTGGTAAAGCTCCGCCGCTTTGAAGGAACTTCTCACCAAGGGCGCCGAGGCGACCCCGGCAAAGCCCATTTCCCTGCCAATGGTCTCGTATTGGGCAAACTCTTCCGGCGTCACGAATTTAACGATGGGGTGGTGGTGGGGCGATGGCGGCAAATACTGTCCGATGGTGAGCAGGTCGCCGCGCGCTTCACGCAGGTCGCGCATCAAGGCCATAACTTCTTCCCGGCTTTCGCCCAGCCCCAGCATCAGCCCCGACTTGGTGATAATACGCGGGTCGAGCCGTTTGACGGTAGCCAGTAGCTCGACCGAGCGCTGGTAGTCGGCCTGCGGGCGGACTTCGGGGTAGAGGCGGGGGACAGTCTCGACGTTATGGTTGATGACCTCGGGCCGGGCCGCCACGATTGCCTTAATCGCTTCCCGTGAGCCGCGGAAGTCCGGAATGAGCACTTCCACAATAGTGTCCGGCTTCTTTTCGTGGATGAGCCGGATGGTCTCGGCGAAGTGGGCGGCGCCGCCGTCGGCAAGGTCGTCCCGGGTCACCGACGTGATGACCACATACTTGAGGTCCAGTTTCTCGACGGCTTCGAGGAGGTGGCGGGGTTCCTCATTGTCCAGCGGGGTGGGGGAGCCTTTCCTGACGGCGCAGAAGGTGCAGCCGCGGGTGCAGACGTTGCCCAGAATCAGGAAGGTGGCCGTGCCCCGGGAGAAGCATCCGCCGATGTTCGGGCACAGGGCGCTTTCGCAGACGGTGTGCAGCGACAGCCCGTCCAGCAGCCCCTTCACCGGCAGCACCTTATCGGGGTCGGCAATCTTCTGATTAAACCAGGGTGGCAGTCTTCCCTTCACTTTCACCTCTGACCGGAACATCTTGGCCCATCTCCAGCTCGACCTGAAACACCTCGGCGAAATGGGCGAGCAGTCTTTCTTTGACCTGTGGCATCGGCACCTCTCGACCGACCAGTTCCGAGATTGATGTCGCCCGGCGGTTGGTGAAGCCGCAGGGGTTGATGAGCGTGAACTGCTTCAGGTCGGTATTGACGTTGAGGGCGAAGCCGTGCATCGTTATCCATTTCCGCAGGCTCAGCCCGATGGCGGCAATCTCCTGGTTGTCCACCCACACCCCGGCGTGGGTGGGGTCGCGCCCCGACTCTATGCCGAAGTCCCTGATGGTGCGGATGAGGACTTCTTCGAGACTGCGCAGGTAGACGTGGGCATCTTTGTCCCGCTCCCGCAGGTCCATAATCGGGTAGCCGACCAGCTGGCCGGGCCCGTGGTAGGTGGCATCCCCACCCCGGTCGATGAAGACGAGGGACACCCCCTGCCGGGCAAGCTCTTCCGGCGAGACCAGGATATTCTCCAGCTTCCCCGATTTGCCGAGGGTGATGACCGGCTTATGCTCCAGGAGGAGCAAGGCATCCGGAATCCTGCCTGCCAGCCTCTCATCGAGAAGCCAGGTCTGGATTTCGTAGGCTTTTTCGTATTCAATCAGGCCGAGCCAGTAGACGGTGCATT
>JBGOXU010000138.1:0-3804 GCA_041479305.1 Dehalococcoidia bacterium | reverse complement strand
TAATTATCTTTCTGGCGACCTGCATGACTTCCGGCGACTTGTTGGCAACGTACCCGCCGAAGCCCGCCAGGTCGGGACGAATCAATTTCTCAATTTCCATAAACGTCTCCTGAGGACAAGGCTCATTCTACACTAATCAAGGGCCAGTTTTCAAAGCTACTAGTGTAGTGCTTCCTAAATAGCGTTAGTTACTTGTCTCGCTCCAGTTCGCACCCGACTGTCATCTGGCTCCCGACTTTCGTCGGGATGGTTGCTTAGCATTATAACGAAGCGTTAGATGCACCACACTAGCCCGCCGGGCAGACCCGCAGGCACTCCGAGCAGCCGCCACCCGACACGCGAAAAGCACTGCAGCCGTATTTATTGATGGCGTATGGCTCGCCTTTTCTCGGTTTGCTGAGAGCCCCGGCCGGGCAGGCTTTGATGCAGTCGCCGCAGTCGGCGCAGTCAAGCTCCACGGTCTTTGCCGGGGTCGGCTCCAATTCGGCTTCGGTGAGACAGGTGCCGAGCCTGACCCGCGCGCCAAACTCCGGAGTGACAAGCAAGCTCGACCAGCCGATTTTACCCAATCCCGCCGCCTCCCCAGCATGCTTGTAAGAAAAAATTGCGTCCAGAAACCTCGTGTCCATCGGGCAGCCGGCGGACGGCAAAGGTAGCGCTTTGAAGCCCGCCTTACGGGAGGCTTTGGCGAAATCGTAGGTGGCTTTGGTAATACGGCCCGACAGGAACTCGGCATGCCGGTCGAGCAAATCGTTCATCGAGGCGGCGCCCGTCAGTCTTCCCGGCGAGATGAGGTTGAGCACTTCCGGATAGACCTCCATCCCCAGCACCACCACCGACCGCGCCTTGGGCAGCAACTTCTTTGCCGTTTCGTCCAGTTTGGTGCCCTTCCATTGGGAAATGTCAGCCACCCCCACCACGTCAACATCCAGTTTTCCGATTACGTTCTGCAGATTCATCCCTTTTTCCTCTTCAAACGTATTTCGATGGCCCGGGCGTGCGCGTCCAGACCTTCCGCTCTAGCTATAATCGAAGCCGCTCCACCCACCCGTTTCAGAATAGCATCGTCCACTTTGACGACATTGATAAACTTGACGAAGTCCATTATGTTGAGCGGCGAACTGAACCGCGCCGTGCCGCCGGTGGGCAAAACGTGGCTCGGCCCGGCAACATAGTCGCCCAGCACTACGGTCGCGCTCTGCCCCGCAATGACGCAGCCGGCGCTGGTTACCTTATTAATGTACGAGTGAGCATCTTTCATCATTAACAACAGGTGCTCGGGCGCGTAGAGGTTTGCCAAGTCGAACGCCTCTTTCAGGCTCGAGACAATGACAATCATGCCGTTCTTCAGCGCCTCGGCGGCGACGGTTTTGCGTGGCAATTCAGTGCGCTGACGCTCAACTTCCTTCTTGACCGCCTCCGCCAGCTTGGCCGAGGTCGTTACCAGAATAGCCGAAGCCAGCGGGTCGTGCTCCGCCTGGGCGAGAAGGTCGGCGGCGCAGTATTGCGGGTCGGCGCTCCCATCAGCGATAATGACGACCTCGCTCGGTCCCTGAAGCCCGTCAATCGCCACGGCGCCGTAGACCAGCTTCTTCGCCAAGACAACAAAGATGTTGCCCGGACCGCAAATCTTGTCCACCCGTGGGACGGACTCGGTGCCGTAGGCCAGCGCCGCAATTGCCTGCGCGCCCCCGATGCCAAAAACACGGTCGACCCCCGCCACCTCCGCCGCCGCCAGCGTTGCCGGCGGGATTTTGCCGTCGGATTTCGGCGGCGTCACCATCACAACTTCTTTGACCCCGGCGACTTTCGCCGGTATGACCGTCATCAGCACGGTCGATGGATATGAGGCAGTGCCCCCCGGAACATAGACGCCGACTCTTGCCAGCGGCCGGACCAGCTGTCCCCACTCCTCCCCCACCAGCTCGCGGCAGACATTCTCTTTCTGAGCAGTGTGAAAGGCTTCTATTCGTTTCGCCGCCAGTTTTATGGCTTCAAGCAGTTCCTTGTCCACTCCGCGGCGGGCGGCGGCAATCTCTTTCTTGTCCACCTCTAACAAATAGAGTTTGAGCCCGTCAATCCTCTGCGTCAGGTCGATAAGCGCCCGGTCGCCGCCCTGCCTCACCTCGTCGATTATCTGCCGCACCGCCTGCTGCGGGTCCTCGGTGGCGAAGAGCCGCTTCAGACTCTGCTTGAGTCGCGGCGAGACCGGATAGGCGAGAGTCGGTGTCACGCGGGAGAGCAATGATTTAGCTTTAGAGAAGCCCGTGATGATTTTCAATTTAGCCCTCAACCGCCCGCCGCAGGGAATCGATGACCGACCTGGCTCTCTTTCCCCGCCGCGAGCTAAAATCAAGTCCGGTATTGCCCACCAGGCAGGCGGTCGACTCAAATAGCGTATCGATTATCTTCAAATTGTGCCGGGCGATGGTCTGGCCCGTCTGTGTGTTCTCGATGAGGACATCGGCGTCATCGGGCAGGAAGGCTTCCGTGGCGCCCCACGTCGGCACCACCCGGTAATGACCGAGCCGATTGTCCCGGGCGTACCTATCGGCAATGTTAACATACTCCGAGGCGAGTCTAAGCGGCGCGGCTCGCCCAGCGCAGAACCGGCGCAATCCGGGAGCGTCATCCACACCTAGCTTTGGGCTGACCACGGCCACAATCCTCACCCAGCCGAATTTCAGGTCCACTATTTCCTTCACCGGGCTGGAGGGGAACTGGTAGAGGTGCTCCTTCAGCCAGTCCTTGCCCGTGATTGCCAGGTCGAAGTTGCCGTTGGCCACCTGCAAAGGCATATCCTGGGGCCGGATGACTTTGGCCACCACCCCGTCCAGATGGACCTGGGGCCGTCGGTTGCCGGTTGGCGATGGATAATCGTCAATCTTGATGCCCGCCTTGCTCAGAAGCTCGAGCGTGGGCGGCTGCTGGTGGCCATCGGGCAGAGCCAGCCGCAGGGTGTCATCATCAATTTCAGGAAGTCGACTGTACAACACGCATTTCTCCGCCGGTGCGACCTCTCCACCGACCCCATCCCCCAGCGAAGCGACAATCTGACCAAGGTCTTCAGTCTCCCAGCTGGTGCGATTGGCAATCAGCAGGGCGCCAAAGCTGAGGAACCGGCTTACCAGCACCATACCGCAGCCTTTAAGCTCCGCCTCCGTGCCCGACACCAGCACCAACTCGGCGTTTTCCGGCGGGTAGACATCCGCCCCACCCCAAACCGGGAAGACGCTGAAGCGACCTAAACGGCTCCGCAGGGCGAATGCCTCGGCCAGGTTGGGATATTCGCTGGCGATGCGGATATTGCGGTCGCTGGCTTTGATTTGCGCCAGGGCCGTCAGTTCGCCCCACTGGCTGGCGGCGACAAAAAGGGTGCCGGCGCCGTAACCAAGACTTTTTATCTTGACGATGGCACTGTTCGGGTACTTGACCAGAAGCTCCTCGACCCAGTCCAGCCCGCAGACCCCCAGGTCGTAGTTTCCCACCGCCACCTGGATGGGGATGTCCTTCTCGTTGAAGACCTTGACCGCCGTCAAGGGGAACTTCTGGGACTTGAGGTGGTAGGAGCGTGCCTTCTTATCGTATTCGTCCAGACCCCAGCCCGCCTTCTGTAGCATCGCCGAGGTCGGCTCGAGCAAGCGGCCCTTAGGCAGGGCTATCTTTACCAGCACTGTCTTCTCCCAGTATCTTGAGGACTTTGTCCAGGGTTGTCGTTTCAGTCTTCCTGCCCCCGCGCTTGTCCTGCAGCATGAAAGCTAAGGGCTTGCCCTGAATATTCAAGACCCATCTTGCGTCAGCGTG
>JBGOXU010000137.1:0-3834 GCA_041479305.1 Dehalococcoidia bacterium | reverse complement strand
TTCAGGACCTGGTCGACCGGCAGAAGAAAAAAGACCAAGCGACCAAGGGTATGTACCACATCTAAGCGCGGCAAAGGAGAACTATTTCCGCCATGCTCGATAGGTATTCACGACAGGTTCTCTTCCGTAAAATCGGCAAAGAGGGCCAGCAGAAACTCAGCCACGGCAGTGTGGTGGTGATTGGGGCGGGGGGCCTGGGTTGCATCATCGCCACGACCTTGGTGCGTGCCGGCGTGGGCAAAGTCCGGATTATCGACCGCGATATCATCGAATACCACAACCTGCACCGCCAGATTTTATACACGGAACAGGACGTCAAGAACCACCTGCCCAAAGCCGTGGCTGCGGAACAGCATTTGAAGAAGGCCAACTCATTGGTACAGGTCCAGGGCATCGTCGCCGATGTCAACTACGCCAACATCGAAAAGCTCATCGCCGGCGCCGACGTTGTTCTCGATGGGCTCGACAATCCGGAGACCCGCTTTATCATCAATGACGCCTCTTTGAAGCTCAGAATCCCGTGGATTTATGGGTCGGCGGTCTCTGCCATCGGCCAGACGATGAATATCATCCCCGGGCAGACTCCCTGCTTCCGCTGCCTCTTCCCCACCGTCCCCCCGAAGGGCGTCCTGCCCACCTGTGACACCGCCGGCGTTATCGGCCCGGCGCCTCACATCGCCGGTTCCCTACAATCGACCGAGGCAATCAAGATTCTGCTCGGCGCACCGGAAGTGAACCGCGACCTCATCGTCTTCGACCTCTGGGAGAGCACCTTTCACCGCTTCCAGGTGGCCCGGCGCCCCGATTGCCCGGCCTGCCAGGGCAACTATGAGTTCCTGACGCCGCAAATGGGCATCCGGACGACGGTGCTCTGCGGTCAGAACGCGGTGCAGGTGCAGGACCCCAAAGTGATGGGAGTTTCCCTGCCGAAACTGGCAAAACAGCTTGAGACAATAGGCAGAGTAGAGGCCGATGCCTCAACCCTGCGCTTTTCCGTAGACGACCGCCAGATGGTCATCTTCCCGGACGGTCGCATCATCCTGCGCAACAGCCTCGATGAGAGGCTGGCGCGTGACCTTTATGTAAAATACATCGAAGCCAGAACCTAGCTCGAAGAGAGAGGGTGGAAAGGAGACAGAAATGGTCAAGGCTAACCAGAAAGTGGAGAAAATCAAATTCAAGGGTATCGAGCTGGCTAAGCTGACCCGCGGTATCGCCAGCAACACGACCGAGCTTATCGGCAACACGCCTCTGGTCAGATTGAACCGCGTCACGGAAGGGACCGCGGGAGAGGTCGTTGCCAAGCTGGAGTCGTTCAACCCCTGCGGTAGTGTCAAAGACCGCATCGGCGTTTCGATGATTATCGATGCCGAAGCCAGAGGGCTTATCAACAAGGACTCGGTCATTATCGAGCCGACGAGCGGCAACACGGGAATCGCCCTCGCTTTCGTTTGCGCCGCCCGCGGCTATAAGCTCATCCTGACCATGCCGGAAACAATGTCGATGGAGCGCCGCCAGCTTCTGGCCGTCTTCGGCGCCAAGCTGGTACTCACCCCGGGGCCTGAGGGTATGCCGGGGGCAATCCGTAAGGCGGAGGCGCTGACGCAGGAGTACCCCAACTCTTTTATGCCCCAGCAATTCAAGAACGCCGCCAACCCCGAGATACACCGGGTCACCACCGCAGAAGAAATCTGGCGCGACACTGACGGCCAGGTTGACATTCTGGTGTCCGGGGTGGGGACGGGCGGCACCATTACCGGCGTCGCGGAAGTCATCAAGGCAAGAAAACCAGGCTTCAAAGCCATTGCCGTTGAGCCAGAAGCCTCGCCAGTGCTTTCGGGCGGGAAGCCCGGCCCGCACAAGATTCAGGGCATCGGCGCCGGTTTTGTCCCGGACGTGTTGAGAAAAGACTTGGTCGATGAAATCGTCAAGGTCAGCAACGAGAACGCCGGCGCGATGGCACGGCGTCTGGCGAAAGAGGAAGGCATTCTCTGCGGCATTTCCTCGGGCGCAGCCACCTGGGTGGCAGTAGAAGTCGCCAAACGGCCGGAGAACAAAGGCAAACTCATCGTGGTGGTGCTGCCCGATACCGGCGAGCGCTACCTATCGACCTGGCTCTTCCAGGAGCCGGTTCCAACTACTTAGAAGGTGCGAAACCGGCTATAATTGAAGTATAATAAGCTTTATTCGGACAGAAAGATAACCTGATGTTCAGAACAATTCGAGAAGACATTCGGACGGTCTTTGCCAAAGACCCAGCGGCACGGAGCGTGCTGGAAGTCCTGCTGTGCTACCCTGGACTGCACGCCCTGTGGACGCACCGCATTGCCCACTTTTTCTGGACGCACAAGCTCCGCCTCCTCGCCCGGCTTACCTCGCACTGGGGACGGTTCCTGACTGGAATCGAGATTCACCCGGGCGCCACCATTGGCCGCCGCTTCTTCATCGACCACGGCGCCGGTGTCGTCATCGGCGAGACCACCGAGATTGGCGATGACGTCCTGATGTACCAGGGAGTGGTGCTGGGCGGCACGACGCAGGAGAAGAAGAAACGACATCCGACCATCGCCAACAACGTGGTGATGGGCTGCGGGGCGATTGCCCTGGGACCCATCCTGATTGGCGAGGGGGCACGCATTGGCTCCGGCTCGGTCGTGCTGAAACCGGTCCCGCCGGGCGCCACCGTCGTCGGCGTGCCGGGGCGCATCGTCGAAGACCGTCACTTGCCGGCTGTCGACCTCGAGCACGGCAAACTTCCCGACCCCATTGCCGAGGCCATCCGCATCGTGCTGAAGGAACAGGACAAGCTCGAAGAACGTATCCGCGCCCTGGAAAAGGCCGCCGGAGTGGCTCCTGGCGATGACGAGCTGGAAAAGGCAAGACACGAAATCGAACAGGAGTTTAAGTCCAACCATAAAGGTCGAGTCTGCTAGATTCCGACAAGAGGCGCAAAATGGCCAAGAAATATGTGACGTTCACCTATCCCCAGGAGCTCATCAAGGAGCCGATTATCCATAACCTGGGCCTGCAGTTCAATATTGTCACCAACATCCTGCGGGCGGATATCTCCCCCGACCGGGGCTGGGTGGCGCTGGAGCTGGAAGGTGATGAGAGCGATATCGAACAGGGCATCAGCTGGGTGACCAGCAAGGGCGTCCGTGTCAACCCCGCCGGTGAAGAAGTCCGGGAGGGCTGAGGTGAGACGCATTTATCTTGATTACGCGGCGACCACGCCCACCCATCCCGATGTCGTCAAGGCGATGCTCCCCTACTTCACCGAGAAGTTCGGCAACCCTTCCGCCATTTATGCCTGTGCCCAGGAGACCAAGGCCGCCATTGAAGATGCCCGCAGCAAAGTCGCCCGGCTTCTCGGCGCCAGGGATGAAGAAATCGTCTTCACCAGCGGCGGCACCGAAGCCAACAACTTTGCCATCAAGGGCACCGCCTACGCCAACAAGCGCAAGGGCAACCACATCATCACCAATGTCATCGAGCACCACGCCGTGCTGGAGACCTGCCATTTCCTGGAAAAGATGGGCTACCAACTCACCATCTTGCCCGTCGATAGCTACGGCATGGTCTCCCCAGACGATGTGCGCAATGCCATCACTCCCAAAACCATCCTCATCACCATCATGATGGCGAACAACGAAATCGGCACCATCCAGCCGATTGCCGAGATTAGCAAGATTGCCCGGGAAGCCGGCGTCTACCTCCACACCGATGCCGTCCAGACGGCCTGCCACCTCCCGATAAACGTCGATGAGCTGGGGATAGATATGCTCTCGATGTCGGCGCACAAGTTCTACGGGCCCAAGGGGGTGGGAGCGCTCT
>JBGOXU010000136.1:0-3838 GCA_041479305.1 Dehalococcoidia bacterium | reverse complement strand
GGGTTGCCGTGGTAATACCGTCGGCTACCCGGGTAGTGAAGTTAGATGTGCCGGCAGTGGTTGGTTTCCCTGAGATAACGCCGGTGGCAGCAGCAAGCGATAGACCGGCGGGCAGTGAGCCAGCGGATATTGACCAGGTGTAAGTACCACTCCCGCCAGAGGCAGCTATGGTCTGTGAATAGGCAACACCAACAGCACCATTGGGAATTGAGGTGGTGGTGATGGTTAGTGCGGGATTGACCGTGATTGACAGGGGCTGGGTTGTCGTGGTAATACCGTCGGCTACCCGGGCAGTGAAGTTAGATGTGTCGGCAGTGGTTGGTTTCCCTGAGATAACGCCGGTGTCAGCAGCAAGCGATAGACCGGCGGGCAGTGAGCCAGCGGATATTGACCAGGTGTAAGTGCCACTCCCACCGAAGGCAGCTATGTTCTGTGAATAGGTACCACCAACATCGCCATCGGGCAGTGAGGTGGTGGTGATGGAGAGCGGCAAGAGCCCGATACTAATAGTGAGCGGCTTGGTGGTTGTGGTAATACCATCGGCTACCCGAACGGTGAAGTTAGATGTGCCGGCAGTGGTTGGTTTCCCTGAGATAACGCCGGTGTCAGCAGCAAGCGATAGCCCGGCGGGCAGTGAGCCGGCGGATATTGACCAGGTGTAAGTGCCGCTGCCACCGGAGGCAGCTATGGTCTGTGAATAGGCAATACCAACATCACCATTGGGTAGTGAGATGGTGGTGATGGTGAGCGGTGGAGTAGGAGTGGGCGTGGGTGCAGGTTTAGGTGCAGGTGAGGGCGCTGGTTTCGGCGAGGGAGTCGGCGTTGTCTGGGGCGGAGGTGTAGGAGTTAGAGTGGGGGCAGGCGCAGTCGTGCCAGCGGGTGCGGAACAGCTAGCAACCATTGCGAGCAGAACCGGAAGGAAAAGAACCAGATGTACGATTCTACGGTTGGCTGACACTTCATGCCTCCCATCTGGGACAGGAGCTCTCCCTCGGCTCTTCCTCCATTATACGCCCCTTAGTCTGTTTTGTGTCAAGTAGCAGCCATATGTCCTGCCTTCAAGCGCTGGCCCTATCAAGCGATGCCCCAACTCGATACAGTGTCGTAGATGTCTGAATCAGTAAACTGGTACCTTCTCACCAGTTAGCATTGAGCTTTTCGTCAAATCATGACCCGCTGGCGCTTTGTTAGTCCTACCGCGGTTTGGACGTCGGTTTTGTGCATTTGAACCTGGTAGTCCGCTTCAATCTAACTAATCGCACCTCGCTTTTTGCCTTTTTTCTCCATTCCTCCGCCCTTGACTTTGCCTTAAATTGTGTCAAGATACTAGGTAGAAGCTACTTTCGACTGGCTGATGAAGGGGGTGACGGACATGGTTGTTACTGAGTACGTAAAGTCATCCTATATCGTCATCGACGCCGAGAGGTGCAAAGGATGCCGCCTCTGCATCCACACTTGCCCCAAAGGAGTTATTGGACTCGCTTCTCACATAAATGAGAAAGGCTACATCCCCGCCGCTGTCATCGAAGACAAAGCTCACGAGTGCACCGGCTGCACCGCCTGTGCCTTGATGTGTCCCGATGCCGTCATTTCCGTGTATCGCCACGCAAAAGTCCTGAGCCAGGGGATTTCCTAGCGCACGCCACCTCCGGAGGACCCGATGTCACCAAAGGGCTTAATGACCGGCAATATCGCTGTTGCCGAGGGTGCCATCCTAGCTGGTTGCCAGGCGTACTTCGGCTATCCCATCACACCCCAGAACGAGATTCTGGAGCATATGTCCAAGCGTATGCCCGAATTGGGATGGGTCTTCCTCCAGACGGAAAGCGAACTGGCGGCAATCAGCATGGTCTACGGCGCGGCCGCCTCCGGCTGCCGCGCAATGACCTCTACCTCAAGTCCCGGCTTCAGTCTCCAGCAAGAAGGTATTTCTTATATGGCTGGAGCCGAAATTCCCGCCGTGATTGTCAACGTGATGCGAGGCGGTCCGGGGCTGGGCAATATCGGCGGCGCACAGGGTGATTACTTCCAGGCGACCAAAGGCGGCGGCCACGGGGACTACCGGGTTATCAACCTCGCCCCGAATTCTGCTCAGGAGATGATGGACCTGACAATGCTCGCCTTCGAGCTGGCCGACAGGTACCGCAACCCGGTAGTCGTGCTCTCCGATGGCTTCCTTGGCCAGGCGATGGAGCCGGTTGAAATGCGCGAGCCGGTTGCCGGACTCCCCGCCAAGCCCTGGGCAATCACCGGCGCCAGAAACCGACCCAAGAACATCATCAACTCCTTCGAGATGGACCCGGCCAACTTTCCGCCCCGCGTGCGGCGGCTTTTCGAGAAGTACGAACGTATTCGCCAGAATGAAGTCCGCTATGAAGGCATTGGTCTCGAAGACGCCTCTCTAGTGATTGTCGCTTATGGCAGCGTCAGCCGCTCCGCCCTGACGGCATTGAAAACGGCGCGGGAGGAGGGGCTAAAGGTAGGGCTGTTCCGTCCCGTCACCCTCTTCCCTTTCCCCACGGGACCTCTCGCCGACCTTGCCCGGCGTGTCGATGACTTTCTCGTCGCCGAGCTCAGTTTTGGTCAGATGATTGAGGACGTGAAGCTGGCAGTGGGGCGGGATAAGAACGTGGGACTGGTCAATCAATACGGCGGAGTGCCATTGCCTTCAGATATGATACTTGAAGCCATCAAGAAAGTGAAACAACCGGTAGGCAAGTAATATGACGACTTTAGAAAGCTCCGAACTGGACACCGTCCTCTACCACAAGCCGGAGTCGCTAGAGGATTATCCTCTCCATCTCTGCCCCGGCTGCGGGCACGGCATCGTGCTCAGGCTAATTGCTGAGGTAATTGACGAATTAAAGCTCCGGGAGAGGGCGGTCTGCGTGGCGTCCATCGGCTGCACCGTGACGTCTTACCACTATTTCAACTTCGATGGGCTGGAATCGGCTCACGGCCGCGCGCCCGCCGTAGCAACGGCAATCAAGCGCTGTCATCCTGACCTAATCCCCTTCACCTACCAGGGTGACGGCGACCTGGCGGCGATTGGCACCGCGGAGATTGTGCACGCCTGCGCCCGTGGCGAGAATATCACCACTATCTTCGTCAATAATGCCATCTATGGAATGACCGGCGGGCAGATGGCGCCCACTACCCTTGTCGGTATGTACTCTACATCGACCCCCGGCGGACGCGACCCCGCCCGCTCCGGTTTCCCCATCCGTGTCTGCGAGATGCTATCTACCCTTGAGGGGCCTGCCTACATCGCCCGCACCGCAATACACAATCCCGCCGCGGTGAGAAAGACCAGGCAGGCTATAAAACTTGCCTTCCGGACTCAACTCGCAGGTCTGGGGATGTCGCTAGTAGAAGTACTCTCCCCCTGCCCGGTAAACTGGCGGATGGAGCCCGTGACGGCTTTGAAATGGCTCGCCGAGCGCATGATTCCCCACTACCCCCTCGGTGAGTATAAAGTCGCCGCTGAGGTCGCCGCGCTCAAGAAGGAGACGGGCCGTGCATGAAGGCATAGTGATTGGTGGGTTAGGAGGACAGGGAGTGCTCTTCATCGGACGGCTCCTTGCCGAGGCGGCAATGCTGGAGAGCCGGGAGGTCGTCTGGCTGCCGTCCTACGGGGCGGAGAAGCGGGGTGGCAGTGTCTGGTGTCACGTCACCATCTCCGACGAGAGGATTGGCGAGCTATTCGTCACTAGACCCACCGCCGCGATTGCCATGAACCCCGCTTCCCTGACCAAACTCGAGCCGATGATGAAGCCAGGGGGCTTGCTGGTGATAAATCAATCGCTCGTCTCCTCCAGAGTCAAACGAGATGACCTTC
>JBGOXU010000135.1:0-3842 GCA_041479305.1 Dehalococcoidia bacterium | reverse complement strand
CTTCTCCGTCCTCAGCGGCGCTGATGAAAAAGAAGCCTGGGCCAACCAGCGCCGCGTCAAGCTGTCTTCGGTCGCCGGTATGCTCAAGGGCAAGGCGGCCGTGCCCATCAACGCCACGAAAGCTCTGTACCAGGAAATCCAGAGAATTGCCAGCCAGAACCGCCTGCGCGCCGGCGTCAGCGGCCGCCTCGGCAACGGCATCCTTTATCCTATCTTCTTCGATACACATCCCACTTCCCAGCTCACCGCCGCGAGAGAGCTGGTGGAGAGCGCGGTCAGGCTCGGCGGCTTCTTTGTTGTCGAGAGCGGGCCGATGGAGGTCAGGCAAGCGCACGACCTCTGCCGGACGCGCAGCGACTATGAGCTGATGAAACGCCTCAAGTCGGCCTTCGACCCCAAGAACATATTCAACCCGGGAAAGGTTATCAGGGAACTATGACGGAAGCATTGCAGAAGCTCGAAGAGGCGCTATTACGCTGTAACAAGTGCGGGCTGTGCCTCGCCGGCTGCCCCATTTACAAGGTTACCGGTATCGAGTGGACGGCGGCGCGTGGCAGACTGGCGGTATTGCGCGGCGCCCTCGAGAATGAGCTGAAGCTCGACGAGCTGACCGAGCCAATCTTCAACTGCCTCACCTGCAACGGCTGTGTCGACCACTGCCCGCCCGGCGTGATGACCGATGAAGTGATTATGAAAGCCCGCGCCGAACTGATGAAACAGCGCGGCCAGCCCTGGGTGCAAAAATTCATCTTCAATAACCTCCTGCCGAACCCTTCCCGACTCAATAAATCGGCGCAACTGCTCGGCTGGGTGCAGGCGGCCGGCCTGCCGACTATCGCCCGGGGCATCGGCATTACCAAACTGATGGGCAAGGTTGGCAAGGCGGAGCGGATTTTACCCAGAATCCCGCGAAAGCAGAAGGTTGATAGCACGTCAAAGAAGCTGGAGAACCCCAAGTACCGCGTCGCCTATTTTGTCGGCTGTGCCGCCGCTAATTTCACCCCGCAGGTCGCTGAAGCCGCTATCCGCGTGCTCAACAAGCACAACGCGGAAGTCGCTATCCCTGACTTCATCTGCTGCGGGATGCCGGCGATGGGCTACGGCGATGCGGAGTCGATGTTGAGCATGGTCAAGAAGAACCTTGACCTGGCCAAATCGCTGAAAGACGTTGATGCCATCATTACCACCTGCGCTACCTGTGGCTCGATGTTAAAGAGATACGCCAGCCTGCTCAAAGATGATGCTCAGTACGCGCAAGCGGCGCAGACCTTCTCGGCCAAAGTCAAAGATATCAGCGAGTTCCTGGTCGGCATCGGACTGGTCACCGAGATGAAAGAGGTCAAGGCAAAAGTGACCTACCACGACCCCTGCCACCTGGGGCGGTTCCAGAAGGTGAGCGACCCGCCACGCCAGATTTTGAAGAGCATCCCCGGTGTGCAGTACGTGGAAATGGCGGAAGCCAATATGTGCTGTGGGGCGGCCGGCTCGTACAGCCTCAGCCATTACGACCTATCGATGAAGGTGCTGGCGCGCAAGATGGGGAACCTGGCCAAGACTGATGCTGATTTAATCGTGACCTGCTGTCCGGGCTGCTCGATGCAGTTAGCCCACGGCGTCAAAACCCATCACCTGAAGACGAAAGCGACCGAGCTGGTCGAGCTGCTCGACCGGGCTTACCACCCCGAAGCCAAATAGGCTACTTCGAGTTTTCTGCCCCGTTGTCATTGCGACCCTTCCAGAGAAGGGGAAGCAATCTCCATGAAATGATTCACTTTGTCATGCTGAGCGCAGCGAAGCATCTCAATCTATGCTTGCTACCCTTCGCCCCGATTTCATCGGGACTCGCAATGACACTCCTACTTCCTCAGCGCCTTGACCGCTGCGCCGACCCCCACACCCCCCACCACCCGGTAGCCTTCTTCGGCAAGCAGTTTTTCCAGAGCGTAGAGGAACAACAACACGTTCTGTTCGGTGGAGGAATGGCCCATCAGGCCGATGCGCCAGAGCTGTCCCTTGAGCGTCCCCAGCCCCCCGCCGATTTCAATATTGAACTCGTTCAGTAGTCGCTGTCGGATTTTGGCGTCGTTCACGCCTTCCGGAATGCGCACGGAAGTCAGCGTGGCAAGTCGATAGCCTTTCTGAGCAAGAAGGGTCAGCCCCATTGCTTCAAGGCCGGCTTGCAGGGCAGTCCCGTTTCTCAGGTGACGCTGGAACCGGGCGGGCAGACCCTCCTCGGCGATGATTGCCAGCGCCTCGTGGAAAGCATAGACCATCAGAGCGGGCGCGGTGTGGTGGTAGACACGGGCGGTCGCCCCCTCCGACCAGTAGCTGGAGAGTAGAGAAAGGTCGAGGTACCAGCTGGAGACTTTGGTCTTGCGCGACTGCACCGCCGCCAGCGCGGCGTCAGTGCAGGTGAAGGGCGCCAGTCCGGGCGGGCAGCTCAGACCCTTCTGCGAGGCGCTGTACGAAATATCAATCCCCCACTCATCCACCGCCACCTCGTGCCCGCCGAGAGAAGTCACCGTATCGACCAGAAAGAGCGCGCCATACTGTTTGGCCAGCTTGGAGATTTCGCCCAGAGGCTGGAGGACGCCGGTCGAGGTCTCGGCGTGGACGACGGCCATCAGTTTAACCTTCTTCTCCGACTTCAGCGCCGACTCAATCGCTGACGGCTCGATGGGTTTGCCCCACTCCGCCACCGCCTTGACCACCTTCGCCCCACACCGGGAGGCAATCTCCACTATCCGGTCGCCGAAAAACCCGCTGACACCGATGACGGCGACATCGCCGGGCTCCAGGAAGTTGCAGATGCCCGCTTCCATCCCGGACATGCCCGTGCCGGAAATCGGGAAGGTCAGCTTGTTTTTCGTCTGGAAGACCGCCTTCAGCAGGCTCATCGTGCTGTCCATAACCTTGAAGAAATAGGGGTCGAAATAGCCCAGGAGCGGGGCGGTCATTGCCGACTGCACGCGGGGCGGGACATTGCTTGGCCCGGGGCCCATCAGAATACGGCTGGGCGGATTTAATTTCAGGGGGGAGACTTCAGACATTGGTACACTCCTTCAGCGGGTTAATAGCCATTGTTTATTTACCATTTTTGTCCCACCTTGTCAACCGCACCTGATGTCATTGTCCTTCACACTGTGAAGGATGGCAATCTCAACCACCGCTGTCATTGCGAGCGAAGCGAAGCAATCTCAAGAAATCCGTTGAGATTGCCACGTCGCCCCGATTGCCATCGGGGCTCTCAATCCTTCATGCCAAACGATAGAGGCGGGCACGAAACTCCATTTTCACAACAATGACAGAATGGAAATCCCAGTAACAACCTCAAGCCGTCGCATCCGGGCAACGTGCGTGGTCTTCGTATTGACAATAGTGAGAGAAACTTTGTATACTAAAGTCATAGTATTAATTGGGAAAGAGGTCGGCCAATGAAGCTGTCCACCAGAGGACGTTATGCGACGCGGGCGCTTCTGGAACTTGCCCTCCGCCCGGGCGATAACCCGGCCACACTCAAAGACATCGCTCAGCGCCAGCAGATTTCCATTAGATACTTAGAGCACCTCATCACGCCGCTGGTTGCCGCCGGTATTGTCCGCAGTATGCGCGGCCCCAAGGGCGGCATTTCCCTCGCCCGGTCGCCGCAGGAAATCAAGTTGAGTGAGGTCATTCAGCTTCTGGAAGGCTCCACGGCGCCCGTAGAATGCCTCGATAACCCTGGGGTGTGCGACCGCTCGGCGACCTGCGTCACTCGCGATGTCTGGGGTGAGCTCCGCAAGGCAATGGACAACGTTCTGGGTTCCACAACCATCGCCGACCTGGTAGAACGGCAGAAGCTG
>JBGOXU010000134.1:0-3860 GCA_041479305.1 Dehalococcoidia bacterium | reverse complement strand
CGTTGCACACCTTACAGCGGGGGGAAAAGGTGTCAGCCTGAGTTGGTTTGGGAAGTTTACCCATAATGCCTCACGAGTATATGCAACACTCACCACTAAGTATGAGAATAATGCGTTTGATACAACCTGTCATCCCGACTAGAGTCGGGAGCCAGACCCCGCCTCATCTCCGCCTCTGTCCCGATTTCTATCGGGGCGCCGGCGCGGGAATGACAATCTTGGCGGTCGGATTCCTATCGTAGCAATACCAGGCCTACCTGCCGGTGCTCTTGAAGAAAACAGTGGCGAGGGGCGGGACAATCACGTCGAGGGAATGGGAGCGGTTGTGGATGGGAGTGGCCGCCGCCATCAAGCCGCCGGCATTCCCCAGCCCGCTGCCGCCGTACTCTTTGCCATCGCTGTTCAGAAGCACCTGCCACCAGCCGCCGCGCGGCACGCCAACACGATAGCTCAGACGGGACACCGGCGTGAAGTTCGCCACCACCAGGATGATGTCGCTCGCCGACCGGGACTTTCTAATGAGGCTGACGACACTGCTGTCCGAATCGTTACAGTCGACCCACTCGAAGCCGGCGGGGTCGCAATCAAGCTCATAGAGAGCTGGCTCGCGGCGGTAGAGACAGTTCAAGTCCTCGACCCATTTCTTGATTTGTCGGTGGCGGTCGTCCTGGAGCAGGTGCCATTCCAGGCTGCTTTCGTGGTTCCACTCCGACCGCTGCCCGATTTCCCCACCCATGAACAGCAGTTTCTTGGCCGGCTGGGCAAACATATAGCCGAAGAGCAATCGCAAGTTGGCGAACTTCTGCCAGTCGTTCCCCGGCATTTTGCCCAAGAGAGAGCCTTTACCGTGGACGACCTCATCGTGAGAGAGGGGCAGAATGAAGTTCTCGTAGAAGGCATAAATCATGCGGAAGGTGAGGTTGTTATGGTGAAACCGGCGGTGGACCGGGTCCTTGGTCATGTACTCCAGCGTATCGTGCATCCAGCCCATATCCCACTTGAGGCCGAAGCCCAGCCCGCCGATATAGGTCGGCCGCGAGACCATGGGCCACGCCGTGGACTCCTCGGCGATGGTCTGCACATCAGGGTGGTTCTTGTAGACCTCTTCATTGAACCGGCGCAGGAAGTCGATGGCTTCCAGGTTTTCTCGCCCGCCGTACTTGTTGGGCACCCATTCCCCTTCTTTCCGCGAGTAATCGAGATAGAGCATCGACGCCACAGCGTCGACTCGCAAGCCATCGACGTGATATTTATCGAGCCAGAAGAGGGCGCTGCTGATGAGGAAACTGCGCACCTCGTTGCGACTGTAGTTGAAAATAAAGCTATTCCAATCGGGATGCAGACCCTTTCGGCTATCCTCATGCTCAAACAGGTGGGTGCCGTCACAGAAGCCAATGCCGTGCTCATCAGTCGGGAAGTGGGAAGGCACCCAGTCCAGGATAACGCCGATGCCGCGCTGGTGAAGGTAGTCGACCAGGTACATAAAGTCCTGGGGCGTGCCGTAGCGACTGGTGGGCGCAAAGTAGCCGGTGGTCTGGTAGCCCCACGAGCCGTAGAAAGGGTGCTCCATCACCGGCAGGAACTCGACGTGGGTGAAGCCCATCTGCTGAACGTGACTGGCAAGAAGCGGCGCCAGCTCCCGATAGGTCAGGTGCCGATTTGCCTCCTCTGGAACTCGACGCCAGGAGCCGAGATGGACTTCATAGATGGAGATGGGGGTGTCCAGCCGGTTGCGGTGGTGCCTATCCCGCATCCAGTCCGCATCCCGCCACTCGTAGCCGAGGTCCCAGACGACCGAGGCATTGCGCGGCGGCACCTCGTTAAAAAAGGCAAACGGGTCGGCCTTATCCGCCTTGTAGCCGCCGTAATGTGAGACGACGTGATACTTGTAGAGAGCGCCCTTGCCCATGTCGGGAATGAAGCCTTCCCAGATGCCTGAGCTTCCCCGGTGGTGCAATTTGTGGCTGGTCTTGTTCCAGCCATTGAAATCGCCGGTGACGGTCACCCGCCGGGCATTCGGCGCCCAGAAAGCAAAATAAGTCCCCGGTCGCCCGTCCTTCTCCGCCGGGTGCGCCCCGAGCTTATCGTGCAATCGATAGTGGGAGCCCTCGTTAAAGAGGTAAAGATCGTCGTTGCTCAGCAGTGTGAAGTCTTGCGTTGGCGTCACCAGTAGCTCTCCTTAGTACGCAGTATAGCAATCAATCCGATGGCTTGCAACGATACCTGATTTGTGCCGGTGGCAAAAGCGTATTAAAATAGAAGCGTGGAGCAGAGACTGAGAGAGCTTCTTAAGCAGAGAAAGAAAGTCCGTATTACTGACCCCTCCCGCACCCGCGCCGCCGTCCTGGTGCCCATTTTCCGCAAGGACGGGCAGTATTACCTGCTATTCATCAAGCGCACCGATAGGGTCAGAGTGCACAAGGGTCAGATTTCCTTTCCCGGCGGCGCCTACGAGGAACGCGACGGCAGTCTGCTCAACGCCGCCCTCCGCGAGAGCGCCGAGGAAATTGGCCTGGCGGTAGACGACATTCAGATTCTGGGCGAGATGGACGACCAGGAAAGCATCACCACCAACTACGTCATTACGCCGTTCCTGGCGCTTATCCCCCACCCCTACCACTTCCGCCTCGATGGGCACGAGGTGCAGGAGCTTCTGGAGGTGCCCATCTCAACCCTGCTTGGCAAAGACAACCAGCACACGGAAATCCTGCCGGATAAGCGGGTCGCCTACTCCTACCGCTACGGGAGCGAGGTTATCTGGGGCGCGACCGCGCGGATACTGAAGCCGTTGCTGGATATCCTGGCGGAAGTGCTTTAGTCAGCGTTCCAGCACCAATCCTCAGGCTTCCTTCGACCGTCATTGCAAAGGCGCGTCAGCGCCTGTGGCAATCTCAATAAATCCAGTAGTTCCCTGAGATTGCTTCGCTTCGCTCGCAATGACAGCGTGGAGCACATAAGTTGTTTTCCGTTCTTGACAACTCCTCTAAAACAAGTTAATATTAAATTGTTAAGAGTTCTAACAAGCAGGATACACTTATGGCCAATAACTACTACGATATTCTCGGCGTCAAGCGTGACGCCAGCGAACAGGAAATCAAGCAGGCTTACCGCCGCCTGGCGCGCCAGCATCACCCGGACGTTAACCCCGGCAACAAGTCGGCCGAGGACAGGTTCAAGAAGATTAACGAAGCCTACGAGGTGCTTTCCGATAAGGACAAGCGCCAGAAGTACGACCAGTACGGCGACCAGTGGCAGCACGCCGACCGCTTTGCCCAGGCCGGTCCGCAAGCCCGCTGGCAGGATATGGGCGGCGACACCACCGGCTTTCACTCCTTTGAAGGCGACATCGGTAGCCTTTTCGATGAGATGTTCGGTCGCACGTACGCCCGCCAGGCGCGACCCCGCCGCGGCCATGATGTCGAGTCGCCCATTGAGATAACCCTCGAGGAAGCCTATCACGGCGCCACCCGCACCATTACCTTCCCGACCCAGGCGCCCTGCCCTACCTGCGGCGGTTCGGGAGCGATTAGGAATGTTGCCTGTTCCGCCTGCCGCGGCACCGGCGTTGCCAGTGGCGTCCAGCGACTTGAGGTCAAGATTCCAGCGGGTGTCCGCACCGGCTCGCGCATCCGTGTTACCGGCAAAGGACAGGCAAGCTCCGGCGGCGCCGGCGACCTTTACCTAGTCGTCACCGTCCGGCCGCACTCCACCTTTGAACTCAAGGGCGATGATTTGTATGTCGAGGTGCCCGTCCCTCTGACGGTGGCGGCGCTGGGCGGAGAAGTCCAGGTGCCCACCCCCAAAGGCAAGCTGACGCTGAAGGTCCCCGCCGAGACGCAAAACGGCAAGGTCTTCCGCCT
>JBGOXU010000133.1:0-3861 GCA_041479305.1 Dehalococcoidia bacterium | reverse complement strand
ATTCAGGCAGCAGCGGCACGACGATTTGACGAGGGACTACAGAGGACTACAGCAGGGCTTTCAGCGGATAAGGTCGGTTAGCAATTGGTTAGCAATTCTTACTCTGGTTTGGTCTTCTTAGGTCAATTCCGTATTTAAAATTGGAGGCGACGGGCGGATTCGAACCGCCGAATAGGGGTTTTGCAGACCCCCGCCTTAACCTCTTGGCAACGTCGCCACTGGAGCGGAAGACGGGATTCGAACCCGCGACCCTCTCCTTGGCAAGGAGATGCTCTACCACTGAGCCACTTCCGCAAATGGTGCCGAAGGGGGGATTTGAACCCCCATATCCTTTCGGACACTAGCCCCTCAAGCTAGCGCGTCTACCGGCTTCCGCCACTTCGGCATGATTATTTCTTGTCTTCTTCTCTCCGGGAGCGCCAGGGGCCGCAGCATCCGCGGCGCCAGAACCTCCGGAAGAGGAAGACCAAGCCAAGTATGATGAGTAGAACGGGCCAGAAATAGCTCCATATTGAGCCGGTGATGACACCCAGTTCCACGAGCAGGGCAATAATGCCGACTGCCAGCAACGCCAGGCCGATAAACATCCGTTCCACCTTTCTTTCTGGCAGGTGTGGAGGGATTCGAACCCCCGACCGGCGGTTTTGGAGACCGCTGCTCTACCGGGCTGAGCTACACACCTATCCCAAGCCAAGTTATTTTATCATAATTCTGGGGAAAAGTTAACTTCTGCGGTGGCGCTGGACGAAGCGGGTCAGTCGCCGCAGCGCTTCTTCGATGTGGGGCAGGGAGTAGGCATAGCAGATGCGGACAAAGCCCTCGCCCTGCGCGCCGAAGAGACTCCCCGGCAGAATCAGCACCTTTTCTTCGAGCAAGACTTTCTCCACGAACTCGTCCGAGGTCAGGCCGGTAACTTTGACCGACGGGAAGGCGTAGAAGGCGCCTTTGGGCTCGTGGCAGGTCAGACCGATGTCATTCAAGCCTTTGACGAGCACCTTGCGCCGCCTATCGTATTCGGCGACCATCTGCTGGATATCGTCTTCGCCGGCCTTGAGCGCTTCGATGGCGGCGTACTGCGCTACGCTCGACGGGCTAAGCATGGTGTGCTGGTGAATCTTGGCCATCGCCGCGATGATGTCCGCCGGTCCCGCGGCAAAACCGAGCCGCCAGCCGGTCATCGCGTAGGCTTTGGAAAAGCCATCGAGCAGGATGGTGCGCTCCTTCATCCCGGGCAGGCTGGCAAAGCAGGTGTGGTCGATGCCGTAAGTCAACCGATTATAAATCTCGTCGGAGATGACCAGGAGGTCGTGTTTTTCCGCCACTTTAGCGATTTCCGCCAGTTCCTCGCGACTCATCTCGGTGCCGGTGGGATTGGCCGGATAGCCCAGGAGGATGACCTTGGTCTTTGGCGTGAGTTTAGCCTCAACATGGTCGGGCCGCAGTTTGAAGCCGTCATCGCCGCGGGTGGTCACGGTGACCGGAATGCCGTGGGCGAGGCTGATGCAAGAGGGATAGCACAGGTAATAGGGGTCGGACAGGATGACCTCATCGCCGGGGTCGACGGTAGCGCGAAAGGCGAGGTCCATCGCCTGGCTGGAGCCGACGGTGATGACAATCTCGGTGTCCGGGTTGTACTTGGTGCCGTAGCGGTTTTCCAGGTACCTGGCGACGGCGCTGCGGAGCTCGGGGTAGCCGCTGGTAGGCGTGTAGCCGGTAAAACCCTTCTTCATCGCCTCGATGGCCGCTTCACAGATGTGCCACGGCGTCTTGAAGTCAGGCTCGCCGACGCTTAGCGAAATCAGCCCCTGGTTCGCCAGTGAGTGCGCGATGTTCAGGAAGCGGGCAAACCCGCCTTCCGAAACCGAGTCCACTCTTTGGGCTGTTCGTTTCTTCATTGTTCTAACTACCTCTGACTTCGAAGTTCAGATAAACCTCTCAAATCTATCTTTTTTGGCTTTGCAAATGGGGCAGACTTCCGGAGGGCTACCCCGGGCGCAGAGATATCCGCAAACCTTACACCTCCAGACGGGCAGAGGTAATGATTTTAAGGCGGCAGGCATACCCTTGGTTTTCATTTTGACCCTCTCCGCCTCCGGCGGTCTCCGCTCCGGAATAGCGCGGACTTTCGGCTTGCCATCGAGAACGGCTTGAGAGACGTAAAGCGCGCAATAGCAGGCGCCGTAGTCGGTAAGGTCGGGGTCACGGTAGTCGCAGGGGCAGATGATGTCGAGGTCCGCCTCTTTTTTGCCTGAAGCGAGCCGGCAGGGACAGGCTTGATAGCCGTATCGCTTCTCGTTGGTCAGCAAGCCTCGCGCGAGGTCTTTGGTAAAAACTATGTCTGGATTAAGGTGGTAGCCGCCAGCTTCGGCGTCTCGTTTCAGACTCTCGTACAGCCTATCGATTTCCGCCGTGGGTATGTCGGCTGTCATTTCAGCGCCTCTCTGATTTTATCCTCCTGGAAGCCGATGATGCATTTCTGGTTGTTGATGACGAGAGTCGGGAAGTTGCACGCCGGGTTCCATTTCTTGACAACCTCCAGGACTTCCTTCTGCTCCTTATCGGGCAGGAGGTCAAGGTATTCATAGGAGTACTCGACTCCCAGGCTGTCCAGGAGGGCTCTGGTCTTTTTGCACCAGACACAGGTGCTCAACGCGTAAAGAATAACGGAGCCAGCCTTCCTGCCGGGGACCTGCTTGATAGCTATATCGCACCTCCTATTTATAATATTACTATAAGTATGGGCTAAAGAGTAGCAGGTCAGGAAAGCCTAATAGCAGGGGTTCTGGTACTCCTGGGGCGATTCGAACACCCCACTTCCTCGTCCGAATAGAAATGCGGTCGGAGTTCGGTCTCCGGGATATAACGCGTTGCTTGTCTAATGATAGCCTTCAGTGTCCCAACATCGAGTTCCGCATGAGCGGGAATAGTCAAGGTCTGCTTTTGTCCGCCGGCAACCATTCTGCGCAGTTTCACGTGGCCTCCTTTTTGAGAATGTATCTTAAAGCCAAATGCACAGAAAATGTCCACCACTTGTGAGCCAGAAAGCTGCCTCAGCTTAGGAGACAACGGCTGGCTCCAGTTCCAGCGTTACCAGCAAAGAAGGATTGGGCACAAGGTCAAAGTCCGCCGGGTTCTCGCCCTCAAGGTGAAGCGCAACTGCTTGCCGGAGGTTAGCGATGGTTTCGTCCAGGGTTTTCCCTTGCGTCACCACAGCTATCTCCAGACACTCGGCGATATAGAACTTCTCGCCCTTGTGGATGAAGGCCTTAATAGTATGTCTCATCGTCCCTCCCTTCCCGCGCCTATTTCGTTTCTGGCACCCCTGGGGCGATTCGAACGCCCGACACGCGGTTTAGGAAACCGCTGCTCTATCCTTCTGAGCTACAGGGGCACGCCAACTATATTCTAGCGTTAAAGGGCCGCTTGTTTCAATTTAGCGTGCGTTTAAGGTATCACCTTCCTCTGCGCCACCGCCATATCATGCTGGCAGAGGAGGATATCAGCCATCCCCTTGATTTTAAGCATGCTGGTATACCCCGCCATCAGGTCGGTATGAGTGCCCGGCGGAATGACCGGCGAATAAGCCCTGATTTTCTCGGGCGGATTGAAGTTGTCCGGCACGCAGCAGAAGCCAGTGATGACCGCCTTGCCCTTTTCCGTATTGATGGCTACCGCCATGCTTCCCGGAGAATGGCCCGGCGCTGGAATCAGGTCGATGCCCGGCGCCACTTCATACTCACCCTTGATAACCCGGAAGTTCACGCCTGCGAGGAGTTCCCTCTTATAGTTCAGTCCGGAAATAGGGTGGGGCGCCAGGGCAAACTGGATCTCATCTTCCTGGACGATGACCCTGGCCCTGGT
>JBGOXU010000132.1:0-3889 GCA_041479305.1 Dehalococcoidia bacterium | reverse complement strand
TGTCCCGGCCGGAATGCCAGCAAGGTCTGGCGAAGAAAAAGACTAGAATCGACTAGTGCTTAGTTGCGCTCTCCGCGCAACGGACTGTCCGCCTCAAGCGGATTCGCTTCGCTGAGAATTACACTCAAGACTCTGTCAGCCTGAGCGTCTCTGTCACCCCGATGAAATCGGGGTCTCACCTCTTGTGACCCGCTAACGCTCATTTCTGCAAAGAGGCGTTAGAGGACAAAGTGAGCAATCAGGAAGCCTATGAATGAGCCAAACGAGATGGGGGCGAGGGCGGGCAGAGGCTTGCCCTTGAGAACGACCTGCTGGAGCCAGAAAGCAAACACCAGTCCGGCTACAGAAGTGGCGGCAGTTACCAGCGACCCCGCCAGCCCGTAGTTGAAAAATACCGAGACCACCAGCAGGAGCGGGAAGCCGATGTCCCCACCCCCCAATATGGCGAACTCCCGCTCCGGAGCCTTCTCCTCGGCGAGTTTGCGTAAATCGGACTCCTTGAGGTCGGCCAGCCAACTGCCCATTTTCCTCGGCAGGACAAAGGCGGGCAGTGTGTCTGACTCGAACAGCTTCTTCGCCATCCAGAGCATATAGCCAAAACGCACCGCCACGACATCGTAGATGGAAATCACCAGAAGCAAGAGCAAGACCGTCCACGGGGCGAACAGCGCGCCGAAGACCACCGCCGAACTGACCAGCGCCAGCAGCATCAGCAGGTTGTGCAGCCAGATTTTGGGCCGGAAGAACCAGAACACAGGCCCGACGGCGGCGAAGGCAATGGCCGCCGCGACCGGCAGGACTAGCCCGAACACAATGAAGATGCCCCAGAAAAACAGGAAAGCAAAAAAGACTTTCAAAACGAGCCTCAGCTTGGCAATCGGTATCAGGAAAAGCACCACCCCCATCGCCACCACCACCCCAAAGAAGTACACCAGGGCAAATTCCAGCCGTATTTCCGGGAAGAGGTTGCGGCTTGAT
The DNA here is from genome assembly GCA_041479305.1 of Dehalococcoidia bacterium. Classification (GTDB taxonomy): domain Bacteria; phylum Chloroflexota; class Dehalococcoidia; order Dehalococcoidales; family RBG-16-60-22; genus JBGOXU01. The sequence continues at coordinate 2,911 of JBGOXU010000132.1, read as the reverse complement.
TCGAGGTAGTCCTGCGCCGTTAAAACAACGGCAAAGGTGAGCGCCTCGCCGAGGACGAAGATGACGCCGCCCCAGAAGAAGGGGTAAAAGCGGTTCACACTTGCCTCCTTACCCGACTACTCAATCAGACTGCCTTCTGCCCCCAGAGAAACATCCAGCCCCACCCAGGCTTGACGCGCCACTGCTTCAGCGGGAGCGACGCGACAAAGGCGGCCAGCTCATCGGGAGTGTAGCTGGACAGGACCGAGTTGATGGGCTCATTAGTGGCTCTCATTGCCTCCGGGACGACGAACGTTTGCGCGAACCAGACCAGCCCGTAGAAGAACCGGCGGCAGTCCCGCCGCAGGTCGAAGACGAGAAACTGACCGCCCGGCTTGAGCACCCGGTGAATTTCCCGGAACGCCCGGGGCGGGCCGGACCAGTGGTGGAGAGACAGCGTGCTGATGACGAAGTCGACTGAGCTATCCGCGAAGGGCAGCTTCTGGACATCGCCCTGCCGGAACTCCACCCTATCGCCGAAGCCCAGCGCCGCCAGATTCCGCGTCGCCTTAGCTGTCATCTCCTCAGAAATATCCGAGCCGGTGATACGCAGGCCCGGAAAGGCTCGCGCAATGACCGCCACTAGGTAGCCCGGCCCGCACCCCACATCCACCAGTATACCTTTGGGGTGATACTTCTTCAACTCGCCGACAATGATGCGGCGGAGGACTTTGAACTGTGGCCAGCGGCTGACATGGTCGTAAGCCTGGACTACCTCCGAACTTTCGATGCCTTCAAAACCGGTCTGGCGGGGGAGTTTCACACGGGTGAAGCCCAGAATCAACACAGTAAGGAGAGCTAGTCCTGAGACTACCCCGAATATCGTCATATGTTGCTGGAATAGTATCGGAAAACATGGAAGGTGTCAAGAACTCAGTCACCGGTTGACACCATCCCCAAAAATGATATGATAGATAGGCTATTTTTGACCGCTGAAGGAGGATGAAATGTCGCCGGAAATCAGAGTCAGCGCGGACGCTTTACGGGACTTCACCAAATCGGTCTTTGTCAAAGTGGGGGCGCCCGCCGGAGACGCCGAGAAAGTGGCTTCGGTGCTGGTCTGGGCAAACCTGAGGGGCGTCGATTCGCACGGAGTCCAGCTCGTGCCCTGGTACGTCGAGGCGGCGGACATCGGGCATATTAAGGTCAAGCCCAACATCCGCATCGAGAAGGAGACCCCCGCCACCCTGCTCATTGATGCCGACCACGCCTTCGGCGCCGTGGTCACTGTATTCGCGATGCAGAGGTAATGGCGAAAGCGAAGAAGGTGGGAATTGGCTGGGCGCTCATCCGCAAACACAATCACCAGGGCACGATGGGCTACTACCCGCTGCTGGCGGCAGAGAAGGGAATGGCGGGCATCACTTTCCTCGGCGGCAACACGACGACCGCTCCCTTCGGCGCCAAATTCCCCGGCATCGCCAACAACCCCATTGCCATCGCCGTGCCGGGCAAAAAACACCGGCCCCTCGTCCTCGATATGGCATTGAGCCAGGCGGCAGGCGCCAAGCTCATACTGGCCAAAGAAAAGGGACTGCCCATTCCGCAAGGCTGGGCTTTCGATAAGGACGGTAATTCCACCACCGACCCCTCGAAGGCGGCGTTCCTGACCCCGCTGGGCGGACCCAAAGGCTCGGGACTGTCCATTATGATTGAGTGTCTGACCGGCGTCCTGGTGGGCTTCCCTAAGGTAGAGCCGGTCGTCACCTACAAAGAGCCGCCCTACGGGCTGGGCTCACCGGCGGGCAACCCGGAACGGATGCGCCGCCATATTCAGAACAGCACCGTGGCGGCAATCGATATCAGCCAATTCACCGACGTCGAGAGCTACAAGGAGCACATCGATAGCCTTATTGACGGCATCAAAGGTCTGCCTAAAGCGGAAGGCTTCACCGAAATCTTCGTTCCCGGCGAGCCGGAGTGGCGCACGATGGACCAGCGGATGAAGAGCGGCATCCCCATCCCCGAGAAGACCTTCGCCAACCTATCAAAGGTCGGTGAGCGGTTCGGGCTAAAGCTGACTGCCGAATGACCGAACTAAGAGGGTCGCTTCGGATAGGTCTTGAGACCCAGCCGCCTGAGCCAGCGCGCTTCTACTTTTCTTAGCTCTTTGAGCATGTCATCGGGAAGCGGTTTGGGCTGATGCTTCTCGATTATCCCGATGGTCTTCTCTCTGAGTAGCTGAGCGCTTCTTCGTGTGCTTACGGTCTTGACGGCGCTGCGGTCAAAGATTGTCGGCACCCAGAACTTGCGGAAGTGTTTTAGAGTGTGCTTTTCGGAGAGAAAATTTCCTCTCGGCCCAACGCGTTCAATCAGGTCAAGAGGCAGAGTGTCCTCATTAATCTCAATACCACCCATCGCGACCTTAGCCATATCGACGATTTCGTTGGAGAGCACCATCAGTTCCGGCGATATCATTAAGCCGTGGTCCATCAGACCGACGTCGTGTACGAAGTCCGCACCTGATAATGCCGTCATTAGAATCTGGTAGGTGGCTTCGGTGGCGGTCTGGGCATCAATAACATCGGAATCGGTACAGCCGGCAGTCCCCAGCATAGGCAGCTTATAGTAATGGCTGATTTCGGTCAGCGCCGCGACCAAAAGGCTCATTTCGGGAGCGCCGTACGGAAAAATAGTCGTCCTCATCTCCATAATATTGGGTATCGAACCGTAAATAACCGGCGCCCCGGGGTTCTTGAGCTGGATGGGCACCAGTTGACTCAGGAATTCAGCGTTAGGAATAACCAGAACCGCCGGCCATGTGGCGGGGGTAGTGGCTCCAGCCATGGGCATGCTATATGGATAATTCGGGATGCCCTTCTCGGCACAAAGAAGGCTTTGCTCCATCGGGTCTTTGCCCTGTGTCAGCGGC
>JBGOXU010000131.1:0-3930 GCA_041479305.1 Dehalococcoidia bacterium | reverse complement strand
TTGACGTCGCCAATGGAGAAGCCCGGCTCAAAAGACAATAGCTCGCGCGCTTCCGCCGACTGCCTGAGCAAAAGGGAAATTTGGTCGTAGTCGTTCAGCGGCTGAAGGCCCAGCGCCAGCTCGCGGCTGGCAGAAAAGGAAGTGAATCCGGCGAGTATCTCCCTGACCTGCGGGAATTCCAGCAGTTCCAGGCTTTTGTCATCCATAACTGGTTACATTATAGCAAGTTCCAATTACGGGTTTCACCTCGCCCGAATTACGTAGCTCTACGGATTTGCGCAATTGCGCAACTGCATCGCTATTTGCTCTTGACCACACCCTCTTCGAGCAGGCCATCCATTGCCTTGCCGAAAACCTCAATAGTCTGTTCGATGTCGGCGTCGGTGTGCGCCGGCGAGACCATACCCATCGCGCCGCGGTGCAGGTGGACGCTGTTGAGAATGAGGTGCCCGTTCCAGGCGTGTACCAGCTCCGCCGGCATCGATTTTTTGGTATCGAGGCAAAGGGTGCGGTCGCACTTCTCGCACTTGCCGAGGTGCAGATGCAGGACGGAAGTGGCGTTATGACAGCACGCCTCGATGCCCCGCTTATCGAACTCCTTCTGTATCCCGTCCGCCAGATGGCTCGCTTTACCCGCCGCAATCTTCTGGACTTCACCCTTTTCCACAATCTTGAGCATCTCCACGGCCGCGGCCGCGGTAAGCGGGTTGCCGTTCCAGGTGCCGCGATGGATGACGTGCTTGAAGCGGTTCCACTCGGCGTCGCCCGGCCGCAACTGCAAGAGGTCCATAATATCGGCCCGGCCGCACACCGCCGCCCCACCCGGGATGCCGCCCCCGTTCAACTTGGCCAGCGGGCTGAGGTCCGGCGTCACGCCGATGGCTGCCTGGTAGCCGCCCTTCGACCACCGGAAGCCGCTGATGACCTCGTCGATAACCAGGAGGGTGCCGTACTTTTTGGTCAGCTCCCTCGCTGTCTTGACCATCTCCGGCTTCATCCCGATACGGCCGCAGTTGGCGCCGCCACCCTCGACGAAGAAGGCGGCGATGTCCCGCTTGGCCAGCGCTTCTTCCATCGCTTGCTCGTCATTGCAGGGGATGACCACCGCGCCACCGCCAATCACGCCTTTGGTGAAGGGCGGAATCTGGCCGGCGAAGGGCTTGTCATAAGGCGGGGCGATACCCGCCAGAACATCCTCCGCCCAGCCAAAGTAGTGCTCGGCGAACTTCAGAATCTTGCTCCGGCCGGTGTAAGCCCGCGCCAGGCGGGCAATAAGCATATCCGCTTCCGAGCCGGAAAGGATGAACTCGATTTTTTCGGCGCAGGGAATGAGCTTACAGATTCTCTCCGCCCACTCCAGCTCCAGCTCGTTTTCGCCGCCGTAATGCGTCCCCTTGACGATTTGCTTCTGGACGGCTTCCACCATCGCCGGATGGGCGTGACCGAGCAGGAGCGCCCCGAAACCCATCAGGTAATCAATGTACTCGTTGCCATCGACGTCCCACTTGCGGGAGCCTTTGGCGTGGGTGATGTAAATGGAAAAGGGGCGCGTGACGATGGGGTCGGTGTGGAAACCGCGGCTGACCTTGATTGCCCTCTCCCATAGCGCTCTCGATTTCTGGTGCGTTGCCGCAAAACGGTCGTCTCGACTCATAGTTGCCACTGGGAACACCTCCTGACACGAAAAATTCTCAGAATGCGGGGATTAGGCAAAATTTTAGTCCCAATGTCTGCTTGTGTCAAGTAGACACTTGACAGGTTGTTAAGCAACGTTTCATGTCACCCTGAGCGAAGCGAAGGGTCTCAAGCACTGCTTGCCAGCTTCAACGAAGCTGCATATCTATCCTTGAGATTCTTCGGTCGCTCAGTTTACACTGAGCGAAGCGAATGTGCTCCCTCAGAATGACATTAGTAAACAATCTCCACTTGACTAACCTTGCGCGCCCGATGTATCCTAACAGCAGACTCAAATCAGCGAGGTCTCAGCGATGTTGAAAAGAATATTAATCGTCCTGGCACTGCTATCGGTGCTGTTGATTTCCGGCTGCTCGAAGATGCCCGACCTGCCCGCCTCAGCCTCCACGCCGAGCTACCAGATTGTCCGCAAATCCGAAGTTGGCGGCAAATGGCAGATGTACCAGCTCAAGATTGAGCTCGGCAAGGGTGATGAGCTACCCATCCTTCTCAAGCTGGCGAATGGCGATAAGGTGGACGGCTATTTCGATGTTGAGAAGGGCGAAGGCTTTGATTTCCAGATTGCGGGCAACACCCAGATTTACAAACTGGAGCCGCCGGCAGCGGGGAAGAAGGTGTCCGACCGCTTTTCTTTCACCGCCAGCCAGTCGCAGGGGAATATGTACATTCTGACTCTGCGCAACACGAGCGGCGACAAGGACGTTAGAATCTCCGCTTTCCTCGAAGTTGTTTTCCCGGCGAGCGGCGCCATCTTCATCCCCCTCGACACCAGGAAGTAGTCGCCCCGGCCCAACGTTTTCCGCATTCAGGTAATTGCGCATTTCCTCGCCTGCGCAATCAGGTATTGACGTAATTGCGCATTTGCGCTATAATAGGCGCAAGATGTCAGTCATCTGCATCGTCAATCAGAAAGGCGGCGTCGGCAAGACGACCACGGCCGCCGCCCTCGCCGATGGCCTGAGCGAACGCGGCAAGCGCGTCCTCCTCGTCGACTGGGACCCCCAGGCCAGCCTGACCATCAGTTTGGGCCTCAACCCGGAAACCCTCAAGCAGACCATCTACAGCGTCCTCGCTGCCACCGTCAGCAATGGCGCCGGCCCGTCTATCGCCGATATCACCGTCAAGACTCCCAACAGCAACATCGACCTGGCGCCGTCAAACGTCGAGCTATCTCAGGCACAGCTCGACCTGGTCAATGTCCCCCAACGCGAGCAGGTGCTGAAGAAGATGCTCCAGCCCGTCCGCCAGAGCTACGACTTCGTTCTCGTCGACTGCCTGCCCAGCCTGGGCTTGCTGACCATCAATGCCCTGACGGCGGCCGACAAAGTGCTGATTCCGCTCCAGGCGGACTTCCTGGCGATGAAGGGCCTGGCTTTCCTCCTCAGCACTATTATCCGCGTCAAGGACCGCATCAACCCCGGTCTGGAGATTCTGGGCATCCTGTTCACGATGACCAACCCACGCACCCTGCACTGCAAAGAGGTCATCGATGTCACCAGGCGGGCTTTCAACAGCCGCATCCGCATCTTTGACACCTGCATCCCCACCAGTGTCCGCTTCAAGGAAGCCCCCGCCGCCGGACAATCGATTCTGACTTACGCCCCCGACTCGGAAGGCGCCAACGCCTATCGATTACTGACAGAAGAGGTGCTGAATGAAAAGAGTTAGCATCACCAAAGAAGTCGCCTACGGCAGCGCCCTCGACCGACTGACCGGTCTGGACACGCCGCCGCCCCCGGTGAAAACCGAAAAGCCGCGCGCTCCCAGGCCGGAGAAGGCACCGCCGCCCGCCAAAGTCCAGCCGGTCGAACCATCCGGTCCGGACACCATCAAGCTGTCCGTTTTCCTGCGCGGGGCGGAGGATGCTTACCTGGAAAGCCTGGCGTCCACCGCCAAGTTCAGCGGCGGCAAGAAGCTGAGCAAGACCCGCCTCATCGAGGCGATGGTGCGGGCTTTCCGCAACACCAGGCTGGACGTGCGCGGCGTCAAGACCTACGAAGAGCTCCTCAAGAGAGTAATTGCGCAATTGCGCCAATGAGCACATGCGTATAGTGCTTTGTCTGGCGACGTGCGGCAAATCTGGCTGTGGCATGACAGACCTAGCCAAACCATCGGGAATGCGGTCACTAACTTTTCACGTCTAGATATCCAGGTTCTTGACGCTCTTGGCGTGCGCCTGGATAAAGTTGCGCCGGGGCAGCACCTCATCCCCCATCAAGAGGCGGAGGGTCTGGT
>JBGOXU010000130.1:0-3952 GCA_041479305.1 Dehalococcoidia bacterium | reverse complement strand
GTTGCCTGTTGGATTGCCTGTTGTTTCATCATCTTCTTTCGATTGATAAATATTATAGTTACAAATACTTACAATCGAATAATGGCTGTTGGGTTTTGTGACGAGATTTTCCATGTTACCCCGCCCAGTGCCGCTAAGAAGCTACGTGAGCTTCTCTACAGCGCTTTCTACGTGACCGACCACTCCACCCACTTCTATATCCTCGCCGGGCCGGACTTCATCATGGGACCAGAGGCGCCGGTGGCGGAGCGTAACATCCTGGGCGTTATCGCCAAAGTGGGGCTGGAGTTGGGTGGGGCGGTCATCAAGACCCGCCAGCAGAACCACCACATCATCCATATGCTCGGCGGGCGCGCCGTCCATCCGGTCTTCGGTATGCCGGGCGGGGTCAGCAAGGGACTGACCGAGGAGGAGCGCAAGGAAGTCGAGCAAATCTCCAGAGACTCCATCGAGTTCGCCAGGCTCTCCCTCAAGGTCTTCGATGACATCGTCCTCAAGAACATAGCCTACGTCGATATGATAATGAGCGATACTTACACTCATCAGACCTACTATATGGGACTGGTCGACGACAACAACAAGGTCAATTTCTACGATGGTAAGCTGAGAGTCGTTGACCCCGATGGCAAGGAGTTCGCCAAATTTGCGCCGAAAGAGTACCTGAACCAGATTGCCGAGCACGTCGAGCCATGGTCCTATATGAAATTCCCCTACCTCAAGACCATCGGCTGGAAAGGCTTCGTCGATGGCAAGGACAGCGGCGTCTTCCGCGTCGCCCCGCTCGCCCGCCTCAACGCCGCCAGCGGTATGGCAACTCCGCTGGCTCAAGCAGAGTACCAGAGATTCTTCGATACCTTCCACGGCAAGCGTGTCCACCACACCCTCGCCACCCACTGGGCGCGCCTGATTGAGCTCCTCTATGCCGCGGAAAGAGCTCTAGAACTGAGCAAAGACCCGGAAATCACCAGTACGAACATCCGCACCATCCCCACCGCCACGCCGGACGAGGGCGTCGGGGTGGTTGAAGCGCCGAGGGGCACTCTAATTCATCACTACACCACCGACGACAAGGGCATCATCAAGAAGGCAAACCTGATTGTGGCTACGGTCAACAATGCCGCCGCCATTAGTATGTCCATCAAAAAAGCGGCGATGGGATTGATTAAGGGCGGCAAGGAAGTCTCGGAGGGCTTGCTCAACCGCATCGAGATGTCGTGGCGCGCTTACGACCCGTGCTTCGGCTGCGCCACCCATTCCCTCACCGGCGAGCTGCCTCTTGAGGTTACCATCCGTGATAGCCAGGGCAATGTGGTGAATAAGCTCGGCCAGCATTTGCATGAACACTAGGAGTGTTACTTTGGATTGTCATTGCGAGGGGCGAAGCCCCCCATCAATCCGTCTCTGATTGATGGGGGTACGGATTACTTCGCTTCGCTCGCAATGACATTAATGTAGACGGCAATGACACAGGAATGTAATAGATGAAAACACTAATTCTCGGTCTGGGCAACCCCATCCTGAGCGATGACGGCATCGGTCATTACGTTGCGCAGTCTCTGGAAGAAAGATTAAATCGACCGGATGTCAAGGTGACGCAAGCGAGCGTGGTCGGTCTGGACTTTCTCGATTTGCTCACCGGCTACGATAGGGCAATCATCATCGATGCCATCCAGACGCGGAATGGTAAGGTGGGAAGAGTGTACCGACTGGAGCCGGAAGCCTTCGACCACACTAAAAACCAGAGCACCCCCCACCACCTGAATTTCGCCACCGTCCTGGAGTTGGGCAAGCGGCTCAGCATTCCCCTACCCGGCAAGATTGTCATCTATGCTATTGAAGTAGCGGATGTGAACACCTTCAGTGATAGGTGCACTCCAAGCGTGGAGCGGGTGATTCCAGTCGTGACCGATATGGTGATGCGGGAGGTGAATGGAAACTAATGCACGAGTTTGCGATTGCGCAGAGCATCTTAGACCGGGCCCTAGCGGAAGCGGAGAAGCACGAAGCGAAGAGAATTTACACGCTGGGCATTAAGCTGGGGAAAGCCAGCCACATTACGCCGGATTCCCTGGACTTTTGCTTCAAAGCGGTTGCCAAGGGTACCATCGCTGAAGAGGCAAAGGTTGAAATTGAGCCTCTGGAGTTGAAGGCGAGATGCCGCCAGTGCGGACAAGAATTCATCGCCGGAGACGACCATCACCGCCTGGTCTGCCCCTGCGGCAGCCAGAACGTGGAAGTGGTCAGCGGCGAAGAGGTCTATTTGGAAAACCTGGTAATCGATTGAGGTGACAATATGTGTCTTGCCATACCTTACAAAGTGCTTGAAGTCAAAGAGAACCGCCTGGCGGTGATTGAGGTCGCCGGGACAAAGCAGGAAATCAGTCTGGAACTGCTTCCGGAAATCAAGGCCGGCGACTGGATCCTGGTCAATCTCGGCACGGCTATCACCCGGATTGATGAAGCCGAGGCAACCGAAATTATGAATATCTACCGCGAGATACTGGAAGCTGAGACCATACCGGACCGGCCTCTCGCTGGTGTTGTGAGTAAGTAGGAGGAGTTGGTATGAGAAAAGGAATTCTGTTTGCGTTGGCGGCCGCAATTGTCAGTGGTTTTTCCGTCTACATCAACAAGTTTGCCGTGATGCAGATGAAAGACCCATTCGTCTTCACGACCATGAAGAATGTTGCTGTGGCGTTGATGCTCTTTGCCTTATTAATAGCGCCCAAATCCCTGCCCGAACTGAAGAAACTTACCGGGAGGCAGTGGTTGGCGCTCGGCGCGATTGGTGCCATCGGCGGCAGCGTCCCCTTCCTGCTCTTCTTCAAGGGACTCACCCTGGCCAATGCCGCCGCTGCCGGCTTTATTCACAAGACGCTCTTCGTCTGGGTTGCCATTCTGGCCGTACACTTCCTCGGCGAGAGGCTGAACAAGATTCACATTGCCGCGCTGGCGACCCTCATCGGAGGCAATATCCTGTTACTCGGCTTGCCCGGTTCCTGGGCAATGGGCACCAGCGAGGTGATGGTACTGGTCGCCACGCTGCTCTGGGCGATAGAAGCCGTCATTGCCAAGAAAGTTATGGCTAACGTCAGCGCCAGCGTCGCCGCCTTCGGCAGAATGTTCTTCGGCGGCATCGTGATGCTCGGCTACCTGGGCTTCACCGGGAAGCTGACCAGTCTGGTTGCGCTGGACAGCCAGCAGTATTTCTGGATTGCCGCCACTGCAGTACTTCTGCTCGGCTACGTATCCGGCTACTACACCGGTCTGAAACACGCACCGGCTTCAGTGGTTGCCAGCGTTCTGGTGCTTGGTTCGGTCATCACCAGCCTGCTCTATGCCGTCTTTGACGCCAGGACATACACCGTCGAGCAAATCCTCGGGATGCTGGTCATCAGCGCCTTGACGCTCGCTCTCTGGTATGTTGCGCCCCGAATCGGTCACAAGGAGTTGCCCCTACCAGTGGAGAAGTAGATGATTGACGGGACGGTAAAATTCGCCCGGTATGCCTTTATGCCCAATAAGCTGGGCTACTGCGGCGGTAATGATAACCGCACGCTCTTCGAGTATTGCGCCGCTCAGCACACCGACCCCGGGCTGGTGGTCATACTGCAGAAGTTTGAGGCGGCTTATCCCTACCTCAAGCTCATCGCCAGCAGTAACGATATTCCCGACGCCTTCGATGCCCGGGTGGTCGAGGCATACTGGCTGGGCAACGACTTGCTATTGAATTAGAGTCTCCAGAGTGTTTGTGGCCCAGCCTTACAGGACTTTTATGTGTGAATTGGACCGAAGGACAAATTGTTGCCTAGGACGCCGCAAATTCGCAGAAATGCGCGAGAGAGAGTAGTGAAAATCACCCTGAGTGTCATCAAAGCGGACATCGGCGGTTATGTTGGCCATTCCTCGTGCCACCCGAATATGCTCAACGAAGCGAACGACTATCGCCAAT
>JBGOXU010000129.1:0-3979 GCA_041479305.1 Dehalococcoidia bacterium | reverse complement strand
TGATGTAGCTCATCGCGTGCCCGAGGTGCGCCTCATCGTACGGGGTGACGCCGCAGACATACATCTTGATAACGTCACCTTGCGGGACGAACTCTTCCTTCTGTCCGGACAGGGTATTAGAGACTCTCATTTTGCCTCCACGGAAACTATGGCATAGACGGCGATGCCTTCCTCGCGACCGACAAAGCCGAGGTGCTCCGAGGTGCCGGCTTTGACGCTGACCTGACCGGTGCTGATTTCCAACGCTTCGCTCAGCTTCTGCCGCATCCGGTCGATGTATTCTCTTAGACGGGGTCTTTCGGCGACGACGGTGGCATCAACGTTGTTCACCTGCCAGCCTGCCTTCGCCAGCAGAGCCCTGACCTTGCCGAGCAGGACCAGGCTGGAGACATTCTTGTATTGCGGGTCGCCGGGCGGGAAGTGCGTGCCGATATCGGCCATCGCCGCCGCTCCCAGCATCGCGTCCATAATGGCGTGGGTCAGCACGTCGGCATCGCTCCAGCCGCTCAAGCCCTTGTCGAAGGGTATCTCCACCCCACCCAGCACCAGCTTCAGGCCCGTGGTCAGGGCGTGGACGTCATAGCCGATACCGACCCGCATCTTAGCCATATTTTTTCACCAGCACCTCGGCCAGCGCCAGGTCTTCCGGAGTGGTTATCTTGATATTATCGTAACTGCCCATAAAGACTTTGACCTTGTGCCCCATCTGCTCAACGAGCATGGCGTCATCAGTGACATCGCCTCTGGCTCTACGATAGGCTTCGGTGATAATATCGATGCGGAAGACCTGCGGCGTCTGGACGGCCCATAGATTTTGACGTGGGAGCGTCTGGCGGATGATTGAGTCCTCGCCCGCCTCCTTGATGGTGTCGGTCACCGGAACGGCCGCGATAGCGGCTCCCGTCTCCTTTGCCGCCTCCAGGCCGCGCGCAATCAAATTTACGGTCACGAACGGGCGGGCGCCATCGTGGATGACGACCCAGTCGCACTTACTGATGAGCTTGAGCCCTGCCGCCACCGAGTCCTGTCGGCGTTCCCCGCCGGCGCAGATGTTGGTCACTTTCGACCACTCTCCTCCGGGGATGAGTTGCTGGCACTGGTTCACCTTCTCCCCCGCCACCACGACGACAATCTGGTCGATGAGCGGGCTTTTCTGAAAGGCGTGAGTTGCCCACAATAGCACCGGCTTGCCGCCGAGCATGGCGTACAGCTTGTCTAAACCACCCATCCGGTGGCTGGCGCCCCCGGCGGCGATGATAACGCCGACTTTTTGCTTCCTGGTCATATTCAAGTTTGAGTTTACATTTATTGGTGAGGGATTTCAAATTGCCGTCAGGCACACAGCCTCGAAGCCATTTGTAGCCAGCTTCTTCGGCATGCCCCGACCAAGATGCTGAAAGAAAGAAAACCAAAATGCCTGCTAAGATGGAAGGCCTAGCTTGAGGATTTCCTCTTCTGTCTTACAGTCTGAAATAGTGAATCTAGTTCTTGTCTTGAACCTTGAAATAGTATGGGGGTGGATATCCCGACCACGTTCAGTTCGATTCGTTCCGACTTAGCAAAAGCCCCAGCTATAATCAAGAGAAGACCTAGCAACCCTAGGACAGCGGCCCATGTATCGCCCGCGCCTAGACCGACTATTATGAATACGGCGCCAATAACGATCAAGTACCTATAGCGCTTAGTCTCATATGCTATGCTCGATATGTGCTTATAGTCAAAGTCCCTTGTTGTCCTTCCACTGGTCATCACCAGCCGCTGGTCAGTCGCATAGAGCTGACAGCCAGTCAAGTGAAAACTAGCCTCAATAACTTCATCTTGGGTCAGGAAGCTCCTTATCTTTTTGGGAATGTTCTTCTCAGCGTCCATTGATTGACTCACCTTTACTATAGCATTGGTTTCCACCTTGTCAATATACACATCAAGCGACACATAATTTGCAATGACCGTTGTGGCGGCACGTATTAGCATCAGATTTCAAATAGTGATAGAATATTTTTGATGGTTATGGACAAGTACGCCTCACGCCGTTTCGATATCCACAAAGAGAAGAACATCGATGTCGATGTGCTGGAAGCTATCCCGTTCGACTATCCGCAGTCGGGCACGGAGGTCGTCTATGAGACCGACGAGTTCACCTTCGTTTGCCCGTGGACGGGCCTGCCGGACTTCGCCCGCCTGACCATCCGCTACGTCCCGAACAAACTGCTCGTCGAGTTAAAGTCGCTGAAATACTACCTGACCTCATTCCGCAACGTCGGCATTCTTCAGGAGCATGCCATCAACCGCATCCTGAACGACCTGGTCAAGCTCATCAAGCCGGCATCAATGACCATCGAGGCGGAGTACAAGGAGAGAGGTGGCATCAAGACCAAGGCATCCGTCAAATATGAGGAGGGTGCTTAGAAATGTGCCAATGTCATTCTGACCCCGATGCAAATCGGGGGAAGAATCTCAAGGACTCTTAATCGTGCACCTCTGGCTCAGTCCCTAAAATTACATTGCCAAACGACCTCAGGAGGGTAAGTAAGATGAAAGTCCATCATTATCTCGATGTCAAACCGATGGAGGAAGTCCCCGGCGCCGTGATGCGCCGCGTGATTTGTGAAGAGCAGGGCGCGCCCAATTTTTGCATGCGCGTCTTCGAGGTGGCACCCGGAATGAAGACACCCTCTCACTTCCACCCCTGGGAGCACGAGGTCTACGTCCTCTCCGGGCAGGGCAAAGTGGTCGGCGAGGACGGCGAGAAGAAACTGAGCAAGGACGTTGCCCTCTTCATCGCCCCGAACGAGAAGCACTTCCTGATGGCGACCGGCAAGGCCCCCTTGCGCTTCATCTGCGTCATCCCCAACGTCCCCAAAGAGATGCACACCGCAGCCACCGAGTGCCGGTTTGTGAAATCAGAGGAGCTGTAGCCCGCTTGGCTTTGCCGACGGGCTTCACTAAGCCGCTTCGCGCTCAGTTAATTTCAGGAACTGTGCCGGCGTTACGATGTGTAGCCCCGTTTCTTCTCTTATGCCTGGGTTTTCAAGGAAGTGATTGTCCCCGGTAACAAAGTAGTCGGGCTGCGCTGCCACTGCCGCCGCTAGAATAGCCGCATCCGCCACTGATAGTCTTCTTGTCCAGCGTTTTATGTCCTCCAATTTGGGGTCCGTGATGACTTCAGGAGGCATACTTACCAGGAGCTTTTTCAGGGCGTGGAGAGCCTCGGGAAGTTTCTCTTTGATGGTGCGTATCACTTCTTCGAGCACTTGCTGCGACACAACCACGTTTATGCCACCTTTGATGAAACGTTCGAGGATAGCGCCCGGTGCGCCCTGCGGGGAATGGAGTCCTGAGAATATGACGTTGCTGTCCAGGAATACCCGCGGCTTAGACGTTGGCACCGTAGCGCTCTCTGGCTACTTCCTGCCTTACCCGGCGCCCTGCCTTCTGAAGTTCTTCTTCGGTGATGCCGGAACGCTGGAAAGCTTGTTGAATCCCCCTCAGCGCTTCCAGAGCTAGCGTCTTCCTCGGTCTGGCGATTAGGGTGGAGTCTTCCACAGCCAGTTCCAGCACGTCACCGGGTTCAATGCCCAATTGGTCACATACCTCCCTGGGGAGAGTGACCTGGCGCTTCGGACGGAGCACTACACCTATCTTCTTCTCTGCCATAGCCCGCCTCGTGTCAGATTTCTGATGTCCAACGTCTTACGTCTTATTGTCGCACAGCCTGTGAATAGTTGTCAATGTCAGTGCTCGTGGAACCGGCCACCGAGTGCCGGTTTGTGAAGTCAGAAGAGCTTTAGTTCCACGGCTACGGCCCTTGCATCCTTACTTTCAAAAATAGCAAGTTCTATTGACTTCCTGAAATAACTTGCTATTTGCGAAACCCCATGGTATTATGCTCATTGTCTAATGCGGTTATGGAGGTTAGACATATGCGCGGAAAGACAAAGAAAGCCACTTTCAACCTGCACACTGATGTTCTGGATGAATT
>JBGOXU010000128.1:0-3983 GCA_041479305.1 Dehalococcoidia bacterium | reverse complement strand
GAGGGCCCTCAATTACTTCTTCCCGATTTTCGTGCTCGAGGCAATCAGCATCACGGAGCTATTCGTCTACCTCAACAACAAGGCCCGACAGCGGTTGACCTTTGTCAGTGCCCTGCTCTTCGGCGCCTTTCTGGTCTACTTGACAGTCAAGGTGGCCGCAATTCTCTCGAAAGTCCTATGAGAAGACTATCGATTACTCTCGCTCTTATTTGTCTGCTCGTGCTTACCACTCCCGTTCTTACCCTCGCCCAGCCCGGCTACACCCCCCACGAAGACCCGTCCCTGGCACGGGTGGCACCAGACCTGACCGCCCTGCTTACCTACTACGGCAATACTTTTTCCGCCGCCGCGCTCGGTAAATATGTGGACGCTCAGAGCCTGCTTACCGAGTTGGCCCAGGCGCAAATTCCCGACGAGCTAACCGTTCTGGCCGGCCGCTTCAGCGCGCTGGCGAGCGCGCTCTTTGGCAAAATGGACCGCGCCGACCGTCTTCTCGATGAAGCAACGGAGTTGGCCGCCACTAATCAGCTGCCGGCGGCCCGGGCGAAGTTAGACGCCGCCGCCGCTGATATCCAGGACGCTCGGTCCCTGCTCAGTGATATCGATTCTGCGGCCAGGTCGATGAAGTCGGCGCTGGGCACCTTTGCCGCCCCCGTCCTCCGCCAGATTGAGTCCCCCTACACTAGATTGGAGCAGAGCCTGCTACGGCTGAGCAATCTCCTCGACGCCAGCTACTATCCGACCAGGCTTGACGCCTCCGTTCCCGAGAAAACCCATCCCGGCTTCCCCACCCCCATCAGCGGCCAGTTGAGCTACTCCGGGGACGAGGCGGAGCGTACTCTGAAGATTTTTCTTGACGATACCCTTCTTACCGAGAAGCAAATCAAAGGCAGGTTCAACTTCGAGATAGTCCCGCCAGCGGACACGAAGCCAGGAGACCATACGATAGTTCTTTCCGTCTCGCCCCTCGATCGCTATTCTGGTGCGACCAGAGAATTCACCACAGTTTTTTCGACACTGCCGGTTGATGCCGATATCCTAATGCCTTCGGTGGTTATTTTGCCGTGGCAGACCGGAGTCAGCGGTAAGGTCACTTCTGACCGCGCCCCCGTTCCGGACGCCCAAATTGAAGTCCGGCTTGGCCGGTCAACTACCTTAATCAGAACGGCGGCGGATGGCGCCTTCAGCGCCAGTGTTAACACGCCTTTCAATCTCTCTCTCGCTGGCCCGCAGGAGATGAGCGTTACTGTTACTCCCACCCAGCCCTGGTACGAGCCTCTCCAGATTAAGCGGGAGGTTTTCACCATTAATCCAGCAAACATCCTGCTCATCCTGCTGGCGGTGGGGTCGCTGGGACTGCTCCTGTACCGGCGGGGCCGGTCGGCAATCCTGACCGCGGCCGCCCAGCCTGTGGTAGCGCGACCAGCCACCCCGCAACCTTTGCCCATCACGCCGGCGCCCATCCCCAAACATGAGTTCATCGGGTTCAAAGGCATAATACTATCGTCTTACTTCAGCGCGGTCGAAGAAATCGGCAACCTGACCGGCGTTGTTCTGGGCGAGACAATGACTCTGCGGGAGTTCCTTAAAGTCACCACCCCGAAGATAGCGACATCTGCCCGGCCGTTTACTGAGCTGACCGCCCTCGCCGAGCTTGCCCTCTACTCCACGAGGCAACTCGACGCCGAGACCGCTGCCCGCGCCGAAAAGCAAGCCAGCGCCATCAGAGAGGAGCTGCGCCGTGCAACTTCATAAGGTCATCACCATAACTACCCTGCTCGTCATTCTGGCGCTGACGGCGCTCGTCTGGTTCTTCCCTTCCAACGATGACTTCCGTCTTGAGAACAAGTTCTGGAATGGCGCCAGCGAGACATTAAGCGTACCTTTCCGGCCGGTGGAGTCGCTGACTGCCCTGCCCGCAGGGTCATCTCTCCTCATCATCCCCTACGTTGATTTTACTGCCGCCGAGCTTCAGACCGTCAAGGACTTCGTTGTTCAGGGGGGTACCCTCATCCTGGCGGACGACTACGGCTACGGCAACAGAGTCCTGGAGTTCCTCGGCTTCAAGGCGAGGTTCTCCGGCCGGCCCCTCCTCGACCCGCTGGTCAACTACAAGAACCAGTGGTTCCCCCGCGTTGTTCACCTGAACGACTCACCTCTGACAGAGGGTATCGAGAACCTTGCCCTTAACCACGCCACCGCCATTATGAACGTGCCGGCCGATGAGGTCATCGCTCAGTCCTCAGCCTTCAGCTACCTCGACCTTAATGCCAACGAAAAGCAGGAAGCCAACGAACCCAACGGACCTCACCCTGTCATTTCCCGGCATCCCCTCGGCGGCGGACAGGTGATTCTCGTTGCCGACCCCAGCCTGTTCATCAACAGCATGAGCGGGATTGAGGATAACCATCAGCTCACACAGAATATTGCCACCCTGAACACCACCCCGCTCCTCGTCGACCAGTCGCACCTGACGCCGTCCAACCTGCACCAGACGAAAGACCTCCTGGCGAGTGCGCGCGGGTCCCTGGCTTCCCCTCTGGGGGCGCTGGGAGTGGTGGCGCTGGCGCTGAGCATCACACTACTACCGTTCTGGCGCGAAAGGAGACAACCGTGAAACAACCGGAAAACAAATACCAGATTCTGCCAAGCATCCTGGCTGAAGTTTCCAAGGCGGTCATTGGCAAAGACGACATCAAAGAGCTACTGCTCGTCGCTCTGCTGAGCCAGGGGCACGTGCTCATCGAGGGTTTGCCGGGCACCGCCAAGACCACCATCGCGCGCACTTTTGCCCGCGCTATCGGCGGCAAGTTCAAGCGGGTGCAGGGCACCCCGGATATGCTGCCCGCCGATATTCTGGGCTTCTACCTCTACCAGACCGATGGCAGCGCCAAATTTATACCGGGACCCATTTTCGCCAACGTGGTGCTCGCCGATGAGCTCAACCGCACCACACCGCGCACCCAGGCCGCCCTCCTCGAGGCGATGCAGGAGCACCAGGTGACCATTGAGCGCGAGACGCACCGCCTGGAACAGCCCTTCATCGTCATCGCCAGCCAGATACCTTACGGCGGCGTCGGCACGTCACCACTCACTGAGGTGCAGATTGACCGCTTTATGCTCCGCGTCTGGAGCGATTTCCCGAGTCGCGAGGAAGAAGACCTGATTCTGCGCAACATCGATGAAATCTCCGAGCCAAACATTGCCGCCATTGCCACCACGGCAGACATCGTCCAGTTCCAGCAGGACGTCAAAAAAGTCTACGTGGCCGATAGCATCCGCCACTACATTATTGATATTCTCGATAGCTTGCGCCACCACCAGGACATCAGTCGCGGCCCCAGCCCCAGGGGCGGCATCGCCCTGTATCGCGGCTCGCGCGCCTTCGCCTTTATCCAGAGACGGGACTTTGTTATCCCCGACGATGTGAAGCGACTTCTCATTCCCGCTCTCTGCCACCGCATTCGTGTCACCACCGAAGCTGAGATGGAGAACGTCACCCCGGAAGCTATCATTAACAAAGTCACTACCGAAGTCCCTGTGCCAAAGATGAAGTGATGAGACGACTTGCCGTAATTTGCCGTATCTATGCGCTGGCTATCTTGCTGGCTGTGGGCGTCCTGTCGCCCTTCCCCGACTCCTTCGTGGCGGCGGCGCTGGCGTCTATCCTGCTGTACTCGGTCCTGCGCCACCTGCCCCCCAGGCTGGACCTGGTAGTCCTCACCGGCGCGCTGTTCCTGACACCCTTGCTGGCGGAGCCTGTCCTCGGCTACCTGACACCTGCGCCGCTGGTAACGCAATCTCTATCCGCGCTATTAGTTCTTCCCGTCCTCTACCTGCTAGACGGCGGACTGCGTCGCCACGCCGGGAGTCTGGTTGACTTCGCGGCTGACGGGCGAGACCGCCGACACCTGACGACCACGGCAAAAGCGCTCATCACCTCGGCGGCGGCGATGCTGGTGGTGGCGGTTATGGTGGGCAAT